>NZ_JBBMFJ010000046.1:0-15668 GCF_040096075.1 Ventrimonas faecis | reverse complement strand
CTTAATGTAAGAGTGAATGCAAATGGTCTGTTAACCGAAGAAGGCTGGGTAGAGGGAGAAGGAGCAACTTATAACTTTACCGGAAGCCGGACTCTGGTAGGAAATACACCAAATACATTTACCGTCGCTGCAAAAGATGGAACAGATTTAAACAACTATACTATTAGCAAGACAGAAGGCCAGCTGAATGTTACAAATCGTGAAGCAAGGTATGAAGTAACAATTACAGCAAATAGTCTGAAAGATACATACAACGGAGAAGTTTGGACCGTAAGCGGTTTTGAGAACACCGTGGAGGGAAAAGGCGTTGCAGTTGAAGCGGGTGGAAAGACTTATTATGTAACTGGTCTTACATCAGCAGCAAGTGGAAAGAATGTATCAGACAGCGTAGAGCTTATTCCGTATGAAGGAACAGCAGTTGTTCGTGATGCGGCTGGAAACGATGTGAGTGACCAGTTTGATGTCAGGGTAAATCGTGGTCATCTGACGATTGATCCTAAGGAATTAACGCTCGTAAGTGCGGATCTGAGCAGACCGTATAACGGAGAGGCGCTGACAAATGCAGAAGCAGCAAGCCTTAATGTAAGAGTGAATGCAAATGGTCTGTTAACCGAAGAAGGCTGGGTAGAGGGAGAAGGAGCAACTTATAACTTTACCGGAAGCCGGACTCTGGTAGGAAATACACCAAATGCATTTACTGTGACTAAAAATGATGGAACAGATTTAAACAACTATGCTATTACGAAAACTGAAGGTGATTTAACTGTTACAGATGGCACATTAGTTGATCCGTCTGCTGTAATGAGCAAAACTCATGATTCTAGGAAATATAATATTGGTGAGAAGGTTGAATTTACAATCAGCGTAACCAATATATATGACAAGTATCAGAACATTACAATCACAGAGCAGAAAAATGTTAACTTCACAAGTGAATCTACATTTAAGGATGTAGCTCCTGGTGAGACAGTAACAGCTACTGCAGAGTATACGATTACAGAAGATGATATCAAGGCTGGAACATATACAAATACAGCAACTGCTCGTTTCAGCGATGGAAGAACCGTAAGTGCACAGGATGTTGTTGAAACTGTTGATAAGATGAGCGCATTGACAGTTGATAAGATCATTACAAATGAGGGCTTTGTAGCTGGAACAACAAAATTCAATGTTGGAGATACGATTAATTATAAGATTACTGTATCCAATATTGGCAATCAGACGCTGAATAACATTCCGGTGCAGGATGTAACAACTGGTAAGGGAACAGTTAAGATTGAAAAAGTCGGTCTGTTTGGAACGAATCTGTTGGCAGATTATACAGTAGATGGAACCAATGTAACCATCAAAGCACTGGCACCTGGACAGTCTGTAGAAATTCATTGCACCTATGTCGTAGTAAGTGATGACAAGGGAACAACTGTTACTAATGCAGCAATTGCTGGAAGCGGAGATATTCAGAAGCGTGATGAAGTTCCTGCAGATATCAACGATAATGGCAATAACGGCGGCGGTAACAACGGTGGTGGAAACAATGGCGGCGGCAGCAACGGCGGAGGTGGCGGAAGCTCCTCTGGTGGTGGCGGCGGAAGTTCTTCTGGCCCGAGAGACAACGGTTCTACACCGTCCGGCGGCCCGGGAGCAACAACTGTAACCATTGACCCGGATGCAGTTCCGTTAGCAAACCTGCCGAACGAAGATGGAGCAGCTGATCTGCTTGTGATCGACGATGAGGACGTTCCGTTAGCGGCACTTCCGAAGACCGGTCAGAGCGGAGCAAGCGGACTGGTACTCTTCCTGTCCAGCATGATGCTCGCAGCATTCGTGGCAGTCAGCAAGAAACGCGAAGACGATAAGTAAGTGAATCGTTTTCAGCCATAAGTAAAACAGAGAAAGCGCCTGGGAGCGAAATGCTCCCGGCGCTTTTCTGGTATCCCAAAGTTTGTCGAGCCATTTTCATTGCAATACCTCTTAAAGTTTGTTATCCTGTATTTATGAAAAAGTTTGATTAAAACTACGAAAGGGGGTCAGACTGATGGGAAGATTTGTGAATCCGGATAATAGCGCATTTCAGGTTGCCTTGAATTCGAGGATTTACGTGGACAAGACCGGTTTGCTGGAATATACCAATGAAGTTCTTGATACCACGGATGCCTATATTTGCAACAGCCGCCCGCGCAGATTTGGTAAATCTTATACGGCGAATATGCTTGCAGCGTATTATAGCAAGGGATGCGATTCTGAGAATATGTTTTCCGGGCTGCAAATTGGCAGAAGCAGGGATTTTAAAACGCATTTGAATCAGTACGATGTCATTCATATTGATATCCAGTGGTTTTTGACAAATTGTGAAGCACCGGAACAGATGGTAGCTTTTATTACAAGATTGGTTTTGGATGAATTGCGGGAATTGTATTCCGATGCATTGCCGCCAGAAGTTATGACTTTACCGGATGGGCTTTCGCGGATTAAAAACGCAACCGGGCAGAAATTTATTATCATAGTAGATGAATGGGATGTTTTAATCCGTGATGCTTCTGCAAACAAAAAGGTGCAGGAGGGTTATATCAATTTCCTTCGGGGAATGTTTAAGGGAACGGAGCCTACAAAGTATATTCAGCTTGCGTTTCTGACAGGAATTTTACCTGTGAAAAAAGAAATATCGCAGTCTGCGCTGAATAATTTCAAGTTGTATTCCATGGTAGGAGCAGGACCGCTTGCCTCTTATATAGGTTTTACAGAGGAAGAGGTAAAACGCCTGTGTGAACAGTATCATCGTGATTTTGAAGAAGTGAAGCGCTGGTATGACGGTTACCAGTTGGGAAATTATCATGTGTACAATCCGAATGCAGTGGTCAGCCTGATGGCGGATGGAGAATTTCAGAGCTATTGGTCTGGCACTGCCTCTTATGATGGAATTGTGCCTCTCATCAATATGGATTTTGATGGTTTGAAAACCGCAATGATCGAAATGTTGTCCGGCGCGAGTGTGGAAGTAGATGTCGGATCTTTCCAAAACGATATTGTCAGTATTGATAATAAAGATGATGTGCTTACCTATTTGATTCATCTTGGGTATCTGGCATATCTGAATTATTCCAGGTCGGCCTTTGTACCGAACGAGGAAATACGTCAGGAACTGATTCGGGCGACCAGAAGGAGGAAATGGAATGAATTGCTGGCATTTCAGCAGGAGTCGGAAAATCTGTTAGATGCAACACTTGATATGGATGGAGATGCGGTAGCGGAAGCAATTGAGAAGATTTATAGTGAATATACATCGACGGTTCAGTACAATGATGAGAACTCCCTCAGCAGTGTATTGGCCATTGCGTATCTGAGCTCCATGCAGTATTATTTTAAACCAGTCAGGGAATTGCCGACAGGTCGTGGGTTTGCAGATTTTGTGTTTATACCGAAGCCAGAATATAAGAATGATTATCCGGCATTGATTGTTGAATTGAAGTGGAATCAAAATGCGACAACAGCACTTCAGCAGATTAAAACCAGAAAATATCCAGCGTCAGTTTTTCACTACACGGGAGATATTTTACTGGTTGGAATTAATTATGATAAAAAGAGCAAGCTACATCAGTGTATCATAGAGCGGTATGAAAAACGAGATGATAATTAAGAAAATCGTTTTCAACCATAAGTAATACAGCGAAAGCGCCTGGGAACGAAATGCTCCCGGCGCTTTTCTGGTATATATATTTTGTCGAACGATTTACATTGCAGGACTATTTGTAATGTGCTATTATGAGATTAAGCAGGTTTTCTATTTTATCTAATTATTCTATTTATCATTAGCCGGTACGGTGTCAGAAGACTCCATGCTTATTTTCACAACATACAATTGAAGATTGTACAGAGGAGGGATTTTTTGTTACAGGACAGAAAAGTTACTTATTTGGAGCCGGAGGTGACGTTTACTCTTGGCAGTTATGTGGCGGAGTATATGGAACGCTATTCTGCGGAACAGCGCAGAGGGAAACGGAAGATTGCAGTTTCGGAAAGTGAATTTGGAGAATATGATGAGTTTGCTGATACTTTGCCGGAACAGATGAGTTCAGCTCAATATGCATTGGGGCGGCCAGGGAGTGCATATAAAGACCGGGTATTTCGCATGCTTCTAAAAGACCGGAAAGTTGCTCTGGAAGTTTACAATGCGATGAACAACAGCAATTACACGAACCCCGATGAGTTGGAGTTTACGACACTGGAAAATGCGGTTTATATGGGCATGAAGAATGACGTGTCATTTATCATTGATTCCCAGCTGGTTTTGTACGAGCATCAGTCAACGATTAATTATAATATGCCACTCAGAGATTTATTGTATGTAGCATGCATTTATGCCAGTTTGGTGAAAAATAAAAATATTTATGGAAGCGCACGGATTCCATTACCGGAACCTAAATTTATTGTGTTCTATAATGGAACGAAAAAGATGGGAGAACAAAGTGTATATCACTTGTCAGATGCGTATGAAAAGAAGACCGGTGACATAGCATTGGATTTGATTGTGCAGGTAATTAACATCAATACAGGGTTCAATGAAGAATTAAAGACGAAAAGCCCGACACTGTGCCAGTATATGCAGTTTGTGGATTGCGTGAGAAATTACCAGAAGTCATATCCACTGGAGGAGGCATTGGAATATGCAATAGATGATTGCATTCGGAATCAGATATTGACGGATTTTTTGAGGAAGAATAGAGCGGAGGTGTTACATACGGTATTGTTTGCTTATGATCAGGAAGAACATATTCGGATGGAGAAGGAAGAAAGCTTGGAGGAAGGTCTGGAGAAAGGTATTGACAGAATAAATAAGTTGAATTTATGTTTGCTTGCTGCTAATCGTCAGGAGGATTTAGTCCGTGCTACACAAGATAGAGAGTTTCAAAAGAAGCTATTAAAAGAATATGGGATTTAAGCCAGTCCTGGAATTACCGACAGGCCGTGGATTTGCTAATTTTGTGTTTATTCCGAAGCCAGAATATAAGAATGATTATCCGGCATTGATTGTTAAATTGGAGTGGAATAAAAATGCGATAACAGCGCTTCAGCAGATTAAAACCAGAAAATATCCGGAGTCAGTCCTTCACTACATGGGAGATATTTTGCTGGTTGGAATTAATTATGATAAAAAGAGCAAGCTGCATCAGTGTATCATAGAGCGGTATGAAAAACGAGACGATAAGTAAGAGAATCGTTTTCAGTCATAAGCAATACAGAGGAAGCGCCTGGGACTGAAAAGCTCCCAGCGGTTTCTTTGAGGTCGCAAATTGCGATCTCAAATATCAAAATATTCACAGATGGTTCATTCAGTAATTATTTGAGGTGGAAAATTTCGCACGATCCACACGCCGCTGGTACAGACAAGGGAAACCTGAGAGATGCAGGAGAAACGTGCGCCTGCCAGATCATTATCTGGATTAGCATATAGAAAACGCCTTCAGACATCTATGCGTCAGGTGAAAACCAACCGGAAAATGGGGAAGGCTATATGACGATTCAGGAATATGTGGAAGAGAAAAAATGTGGAAAGGAGTATACCGATTGGTGGATTTGTATTGAAATTTCGCCAGACAAATGCTATTTTATAAATGTAACATAAAATAAATTACATTTATAAAAAGGTGATTGCGATGAAAGAATTTTTGGAAAAAGCATTAAGGCAGATTGTTACGATAGAAAAAGCTCAAGAGATATTTGAGCGGCTGCCGTTGGTGTATCGTGGAAGATATGATATTTACAAAGTAGAAACAAATGGAATATTATGGATAGCCATTCATCCGAAAGAGCGGGTTGGTCTTGTTATGTTGCGAAAAGACCGAGAAACGGTTGAAAAGATTTCTGGATTAAATTGCGTAATATGCCTTGATCAGGTGGCATTTTACATCAGGGAAAAACTGATGGACGATGGAATTCCGTTTGTGATAGAGGAAAAGCAGGTGTACCTTCCTTTTATAGGATATTTACTTAGTAACGAAAATAAAAGAGAACTTTTGCCTGTTCATCTGATTTCTTTTTTAACGCAAAAACTGTTACTGACGGCAATTTATGAAAGGTGGCGGGAAATAAGAGTATCAGATGCGGCAAAACGATTAGGAGTATCTAAAATGTCTGTCAGCAGATGCTTTGATGAAATAGAGTATCTGAATATTGATGTATTAGGTATGAAGGGAAAATCCCGTGTGATTACGGTTCCGGATGATTTGAAGTTTCTATGGAAACAAATAGCAGGAGTTTTACGAAATCCTGTGATTCGAAGATTTGTTCTCAGCGAGGATATTGAACTTGACAAAAAAGCGGGTATTTCGGCTTTGTGTGAGTACTCTCTTCTGTCAGATAATGATTATCCTACTTATGCAGTGACAAAGAAAGAGATAAAAGATAGTAAAATAAAAACAGCAAGATGTGCGGGCTGGGCAGAAGAAATGGGTTGTGTTGTTCTTGAACTGGGATATTTTATTGATTTTGATGGAAAAGAAATACAGGATCCATTGAGTGTAGTTTTATCAATGACAGCAGAAGAACTGGAAGATGAACGAATATCTATTTCGGTGAATGAAATGTTGGAGGAGTATGTGTGGTCAAAGGATTAGATACATTTTGCAAGTACTTTGCTGCTTATGCGGATCAGTATGTTCTGATTGGTGGTGCGGCATGTGATATTATAATTCTAAGATCTCTATAGTTTCATCCGTTTACTTTTCCCTCCCCACCTGTTAAAATATAGGTTACTGTTCAAAGTGAACTGGAACTATTTATTTCACACAGCAGGAGGAAGAATCATGTATCTGATTGCAGGACTTGGTAACCCCACGCGGGAATATGAGAAAACGAGACATAACGTCGGCTTTTCAGTGATTGATGTGCTGGCGGACAAATATAATATTGATGTGAGTGACCGCAAGCACAAGGCGCTGTGCGGCAGGGGCGTGATCGAGGGGGAGAAGGTCCTTCTCTTAAAGCCCCAGACCTTCATGAACTTGAGCGGCGAGAGCATCCGCGAGGCGGTGGATTATTACAAGATCGACCCGGAGGACATCATTGTCATTTATGATGACATCAGCCTGGATCCGGGGCAGCTGCGCATCCGGTTAAAGGGAAGCGCCGGCGGGCATAATGGCATTAAGAATATTATCGCGCACCTGGGAACTCAGGAGTTTCCGCGTATCAAGGTGGGCGTGGGCGCGAAGCCGCCGAAGATGGATCTGGCAGATTATGTGCTGAGCCGTTTTGGTGCGGAGGAGCAGAAGCTGATGGATGAGGCGTTTGGCGAGGCGGCTGAGGCTGCGGTCATGATGATGACGGCCGGAGCGGAGCGGGCCATGAACCACTATAACGCGAAAAAGAAAGCGGAGTAAGGTATTATGAGCAGGGGATTTGCAAATCCACTTACAGAACTTGCAGAGTTTGAGGAACTGCAGCAGAGCCTGAAGAAGAAACAGGGGCCGGTGCAGGTCAGCGGCTGTCTGGACTCCCAGAAGGTGCACCTGATGCAGGAGACCATGGCGGACTGTCCATGGAAGCTGGTGGTGACCTATGACGATGCCAGAGCCAGGGAAATCTACGATGATTTCGGCTGTTTCCGGGACAATGTCTGGTTGTATCCGGCGAAGGATCTGCTGTTTTACAGCGCGGACATTCACGGCAACCTGATTACAAGAGAGCGGCTGCAGGTGCTGCGCCATCTCATGGAGGATGAGGGCGGCGTGGTGGTGACTACCATGGACGGCCTGATGGATCATCTGCTTCCATTAAGCTGTATGCAGGAGCAGGTGCTTCACCTGGAGACCGGTCAGGAACTGGATCTCGAGGCCTGGAAGATCCGCCTGGCGGAGCTGGGTTATGAGCGTATGCCCCAGGTGGACGGCATGGGTCAGTTTTCCGTGCGGGGCGGCATTCTGGATATTTACCCGCTGACGGAGGAGCTTCCGGTGCGTATCGAGCTGTGGGACACCGAGGTGGATTCCATCCGCACCTTCGATCTGGAAAGCCAGCGTTCCATTGAGCAGCTGGACGAGATCGACATTTATCCGGCTACGGAGATTGTGCTGACGAAGAAGCAGGCGAAGGAAGGCATTGAGCGGATCCGCAGCGAGGCGAAGGCCTTTGCGGAGAAGCTGAGATCACAGCAGAACACCGAGGAAGCGTACCGCATCACAGAAATTGTAAAGGAACTGACGGAAGGCATCGAGGAAGGCTGGAAACAGACCGGACTCGATGCCTGGATTTCGTATTTTAATAAGGAAACGGTTTCGTTTCTGGATTATTTTAACCCGGAGCGCAGCATGATCTTTCTGGATGAGCCGCTGCGCTTAAAGGAGCAGGGCGAGGCGGTGGAGCTGGAATTCCGGGAGAGCATGGAGCACCGTCTGGAGAAGGGCTATCTGCTTCCGGGACAGACCGGGCTTTTGTACCCGGTGCGGGAGATTCTGGCGAAAGCCCAGCGGAAGGATACGGTGTATCTGACCGGTCTGGAGCAGAAGCTTCCGGGCATGACCACCGAGGCGCGTTTTTCCTTTGATGTCCGGAACATGAATTCTTATCAGAACAGCTTTGAGATGCTGATCAAAGATCTGACCAACTGGAAAAAGGAGCGCTACCGGGTCATCCTCTTATCGGGTTCCCGTACCCGCGCCAGCCGTCTGGCAGAGGATCTGCGGGAGTACGATCTGAGCGCGTTCTGCACGGACGATGAGAGCCGGGAGGTGCAGCCGGGAGAGATTCTGGTAACCTTCGGCAATCTGCACCGGGGCTTTGCCTACCCGCAGATTAAGTTTGCGGTCATCACCGAAGGCGATATGTTCGGCAAGGAAAAGAAAAAACGCAAGCGCAAGAAGACTTCCTACGAGGGCAGGAAGATCCAGAGCTTCAGCGAGCTGTCGGTGGGCGACTATGTGGTGCATGAGGACCACGGCCTAGGCATTTACCGCGGTATTGAGAAGATTGAGCGGGATGGTGTGGTCAAGGATTACTTAAAGGTGGAGTATGCGGACAACGGAAGCCTGTATCTTCCGGCTACCCGCCTGGACGGCATTCAGAAGTACGCCGGTTCCGACGCGAAGGCGCCGAAGTTAAACAAGCTGGGCGGCGAGCAGTGGAACCGCACGAAGGCGAAGGTCAAGACGGCTGTCAAAGAAATCGCGCGGGATCTGGTGCAGCTTTATGCGGCGCGCCGGGAACTGGGCGGTTACCAGTACGGCGAGGATACCGTGTGGCAGCAGGAGTTTGAGGAGCTGTTCCCCTACGATGAGACGGAGGATCAGCTGACTGCCATTGAGGATACCAAACGCGACATGGAAAGCCGCCGCATCATGGACCGCCTGATCTGCGGTGACGTGGGCTATGGCAAGACGGAGATCGCGCTGCGGGCGGCCTTTAAGGCGGTGCAGGAGAGCAAGCAGGTGGTGTACCTGGTGCCGACCACCATTCTGGCGCAGCAGCATTACAACACCTTTGTCCAGCGCATGAAGGATTTCCCGGTGCGGATTGAGCTGATGTCCCGCTTCCGCACGCCGGGGCAGATCAAAAAGACCATCGAGGATTTAAAGAAAGGGCAGGTGGACATTGTCATTGGCACCCACCGCGTCCTGTCCAAAGATGTAAAGTTTAAGGATCTGGGGCTTCTGATCATTGATGAGGAGCAGCGCTTTGGCGTGGCTCACAAGGAGAAGATCAAGCAGATGAAGGAAAACGTGGATGTGCTGACCTTAACGGCAACGCCGATCCCGCGAACCCTTCACATGAGCCTGGTGGGAATCCGCGACATGAGCGTGCTGGAGGAGCCGCCGGTGGATCGTGTGCCGATCCAGACCTATGTTATGGAACACAACGATGAGATGGTCCGTGAGGCTGTGAACCGGGAACTGGCCCGGGGCGGCCAGGTTTACTATGTATACAACCGTGTGAAAGATATTGAAGAAGTTGCGAACCATGTGCAGGAGCTGGTGCCGGATGCCACGGTGGTCTATGCCCACGGGCAGATGCCGGAGCATAAGCTGGAGCAGATTCTGTTAGACTTTGTGAATGGTGATATTGATGTGCTGGTATCCACCACCATCATTGAGACGGGGCTGGATATCCCCAATGCCAACACCATGATCATTCAGGACGCGGACCGCATGGGCCTTTCCCAGCTCTATCAGCTGAGGGGCCGTGTGGGACGTTCCAGCCGCACTTCCTATGCGTTTCTTATGTATAAGCGTGACAAGCTGTTAAAGGAAGAAGCGGAGAAGCGCCTGCAGGCCATCCGGGAGTTCACGGAGCTGGGTTCCGGTGTCAAGATTGCCATGCGGGATCTGGAGATCCGTGGCGCGGGCAATGTTCTGGGCGCGGAGCAGCACGGCCATATGGAGGCGGTCGGCTATGATCTGTACTGCAAGCTGCTCAATCAGGCGGTGCAGGCCATTCAGGGCCGCCGGGACGAGACGGAGGATTTCGCGACCACGGTGGAGTGCGATGTGGATGCGTACATTCCGGTTTCCTATATTAAGAATGAGTATCAGAAGCTGGATGTGTACAAGCGCATTTCCGGCATTGAGAATGAAGAAGAATATCTGGATATGCAGGATGAGCTGATGGACCGCTTCGGAGATATTCCAAAGGCGGTGGCCAATCTTTTACAGGTGGCGCTGTTAAAGGCCATGGGGCACAAGGCCTATGTGACCGAGGTGCGCATCAACCGTCAGGAAATCCGTCTGACTATGTACCAGAACGCGAAGCTGAATACCGCGGGAATCCCGGATCTGGTGGCTTCCTATGGAGACGAGCTTCGGTTTGTGATGGCAGAGCAGCCATATTTTCTGTATGCAGACCGCAGGAATAAGCAGAAGGACTGTGCCGCCATGATGAAACTGGCCCGGACGCTTCTGGGACAGCTGGGAGAACTGGCTGTCACGGATGTTCTCAGTTCTGCCAGTCCTGAAAAAACGTGATAGACAAATTTCGACAGTTTTCCTATAATAAATAATATGCGGAGTTTTCTGCTTTTTGGGAACAGGCAGTGAAAAGAACGGATGAAACAACAGAGAATATGAAAAAATTAGAAGATCAGGAAAAACGTTCCGGTATCCATGGCGGCAGAATGGCCCTGGCGCGCATGGCGGCGGTATTCGGAATCACGTTTTTTACAGTACTGGGGTGCGCCGGGCTGGTAAACGCGAACCAGGAAAAAGAAGAAAAAATTCAGGCGGCCTTTACCGCGGAGTCCACCGTAAGCCGGGTGGAGTCACAGCTCAACAAATATCTGGCGGAGTCCAACCTGATGAAGCGTATGGTTGAGGCCGGATATGAGCTGGATAACGGGCAGTTTTCTACCCTGTCCAGTCTGATGCAGGATAAAAACCACGTCATTGAGGCGCATGAGCTGGCAAAGGATGGAATTGTGAACAAGATTTATCCGCTCGAGGGCAACGAGGAGGCCATGGGCTTAAAATTGCTGGAGTATCCGGAGCGCAGCAAGGAAGCGCGGCTTGCCATGGAATCCGGACAGTATACCATTGCCGGGCCGTTTGCACTGCAGCAGGGCGGCACGGGCGCACTTTTGTTTGATCCGATCTATGTGCCGGATGAGGGTGGGCAGTCCCGGTTCTGGGGCTTTTCCATCCTCGTGATCAACTGGGAGAAGTTTCTCAATGAGATTGAACTGGAACGGCTGGAGGCGGCTTCCTACCATTACCAGATCTGGAAAAGGGATCTGGAGACCGGGGAGAAGATCGTCATTGCGCAGTGTAGGACACCGGCGCAGGGGGATACTTACCAGGTTCCCTGTGCGGTGCCGAACGATACCTGGTATTTTGAGATTGTACCAAAACATGGATGGATTACCAGAACTCAGAAAATCGCGGAGCTGATTTTGGCAGGGTGCATCGGTGTGCTGGTCACGGCGGCTTACTGGCAGTATGCACAGTGGCGCCGGAAAGATATCATCCATGCCATGGAGATGGAGGAGGCGGCAAAGCGGGCACAGGCGGCCAGCGAGGCCAAGAGCCGTTTTTTGTTTAATATGAGCCATGATATCCGTACCCCGATGAATGCCATTATCGGTTTTTCGGATCTTCTGGAGAAGCATATGGATGAAAAGGAGCGGGTGGCAGAATACATTGATAAGATCCGTTCCTCCAGTGAGATGCTGTTGTCCCTGATCAATGATGTGCTGGAGATGGCGCGGATTGAGAGCGGAAAGGCAGCGTTAAAGACAGAGGTTGGCAATTTGAAACGCCTGACCGATACCATCCGGGCGGCCTTTGAACCGGCCGTGGCGCAGAAGGAACTGCAGTTTTCCTGCACGCTTCATGTGGAGCATGAGTATGTGCTCTGCGATAAGACCAAGCTGCGCGAGATCCTCATGAACATTGTGAGCAACGCCATCAAGTATACGCCGGAGGGCGGAAGCATCACCGTGGATATCACGGAGACGGAGGCAGAAAAACCGGATTACGCGTCTTACCGGATCATGGTTCAGGATACCGGCATTGGCATGAGTGAGGAGTATCTGCCGCATATTTTTGAGGAGTTTACCAGAGAGCGGACCAGCACGGAGAGCAAGGTGGTGGGCGCCGGGCTGGGACTTCCCATTGTAAAGTCCCTGGTGGATCTGATGGGCGGCAATATTGTGGTGAAAAGCCGGGCTGGTGAGGGAACTACCATGCTGACGCGTCTCTCGTTCCCCATTGCGCCGGCAGCTCAGATTCAGACGAATCTGGAGAATCAGAAAGAAATCATGGCGGAGAATCTTCGTGGAAAGCGGATTCTTCTGGCAGAGGACAACGACCTGAATGCCGAGATTGCCATGACCATTCTGGAAGAATATGGCGTGAAGACAGAGCGGGCAGTGGATGGAGTCAAGTGTCTGGAACTGTTAAAAAAAGCGCCTGAGCATTATTATGACGCGGTTCTGATGGATATTCAGATGCCAAATATGGACGGCTATGAAGCAACAAAGGCCATCCGCAGCCTGAAAAACAGTTACCGGAAGATTCCGGTCATTGCCATGACGGCCAACGCCTTTGAGGAGGACCGCAAGAAGGCGTTCGCGGCAGGAATGGACGGCCATATCGCAAAGCCGGTGGATATGCAGGTCCTGTTTACGACGCTGGAGCAGATCATTGGGGCCGGATATTAGATTCATTCTGATGTATAAATTTTGAAGTCTTCCGCATACTATCCATAAGACACACGATATGGAAGTCATGCAGGAGGAGCATTATGAAAGCTACAGGAATTGTGAGAAGGATCGATGATCTTGGGCGTGTCGTGATTCCGAAGGAGATACGAAGAACACTGAGGGTGCGTGAGGGAACTCCGCTGGAGATTTTTACGGACCGCGAGGGGGAGATCATTTTAAAAAAGTATTCCCCCATGGTGGAGCTGGCGGCGTTTGCCACGCAGTATGCGGAGGCCATGGCGCAGGCCACCGGAATGCTGGTCTGCATTACGGACCGGGACCAGGTGATTGCTGTTTCCGGCGGACCGAAGCGGGACATGCTGCAGAAGATGATCAGCAAGCAGTTAGAGCAGGTCATTCATGACCGGGAAATCGTTGTGGCAGAAAAGGATGCCCGGGAGTTTATCACGGTGGCGGGAGAAGAGATGGACGGTGTGACGGCAGAGGTCATTGCACCGATCATCTGCGAAGGAGATCCCATTGGGGCGGTGGCGCTTTTAAGCCGTGACCCGAAGGCTAAGCCGGGTGAGGCAGAGGTAAAGCTGGTTTCCACCGCGGCCGGATTCTTAGGGCGCCAGATGGAAGGATAAAAGAAAACGGAGTGTCATCAAATGGATCCGGGAATTCATTTGGCGGCACTCCGTTTGTATTCTGAGAAAACCTATGCTATACTGGACAGCATAAAACCAGGTGAAACGGAGGATGAGTTATGCAGAATCAGAAAACAGCAGGACAGGCAGAGGACTGGGAACTGTCGGAAGAGTACTATAAAGAAGATACAGGGAAAAAAGAACTGCGTCTGGAAGATTTTCTGGAGGAGGAAATGGCTGCGGAGGGTCAGGATGGCCTGACGGCCGGAAGCAGCCTTACGGAGCAGCTGGAAGCGGTGGCTGCGCAGGTAAAACAGATCCGGGAACTTTCCGGAAGCGGACACCCGGCAGACCAGATTGCCTCCATGCTGGGGATGGACGGGCAGCAGGTGCGGGACATTCTGGTGTGTATCCAGTCCTTCCCGGAAGATGACCCGCTGGCCGTAGCCCGCCTGATCCTGCTGGGCTAGTATAATCCACAATAATTATCCGCCCCTTTCACTTGTCTAAATTTCCATCTGCCACGTCAGCTTCAATCGACGATGCTACCGGCATCGCCTCATTCAGCTTCCGTGCACATGAAAATTTATCCTGCGTGTAATGGATCGGTAATTATCGTGGATTATACTAGGCGGTTTCTGAACGGAGGATACCGTGAGAAATCTGTGAAAAATCTTTACATTTTTCGAAATTTGCTGTTCAAACCTTTAGGTTTCGTATATAATAACAGCTGCTTTATGTTTTACAGGAGGAAATAATCATGATGAAAATTGGAAAAAGAGCACTGCTTGTAGCAGCAGGCTGCATGGTACTTTTATGCGGATGTACCAAGAGCAACATTGTTCAGCCGGATGCCAGCGCAGCGGAAGAGCCGGATTTCAACATCTATAACAACATTGAGCTGGATATGGACCAGTTCCACGATGAGGTGAATGAGATCTGTCTGGATGAGAACGATTACCCGATGGCAGACTCCCTCGACTTTACCATCGATGAGGATAAAGCCCTGATCGATGTGACGATCGTGGTAAAGGACGGCACCAGCGGAGAGGATGCGGCAGAGTATGCAGACGCTGTGCTTAAGAGCATCAACGACGAGGCAGCTGTTCAGGACTACAATTACGGCGAGTCCGGTGAGGACACCTTCGGCGGTTTTTTCCAGGACCGCGAGACCAACTTAAAGATTTATGAGAAGAGTGCTTACGAGTCCGATGGAGAGCCGATGTACGAGACGGATATTCCGGCAGATACCTACATGACATTTGATATTCAGGACTAAATAAAAAATCAGCGGATGTGCCGTGGGTGGCGTGTCCGCTGATTTTTTGTGCTTTTCATGTTGTTTTTTCTTATCGCATCTTATCCATCTGTCCGTCTTCACCAACGTGATAGTTATCGACCCAGGTGTCGGTAACCATCTGTCCGTCTTCTCCGAAGAAATACCAGTCGCCTTTGTAGCGCAGCCAGTAGGAGGTTTTACGGTTGCCTTTATCGTCAAGATAGTAGGTGCCGTCCTTCAGTTCCAGGAGTCCGGTGGCTTTGGTGCCGTCGTCTTTAATATATTGATATTGATCTTCTGCGGTTTTGTGCCACTCGCCTGCCATAGCAGGGAATGCGCTCATCAGAAAACACAGGATGGTTAAGATGAGGGTGAGTCCTGTTTTTTTCTTCATAGTGATCATCCTTTCTCTCTCTGCAGATTCATTATAACAGCTAGAGTATGGACTGACAAGGGGCGCGGGGGCATTGTAAGGAAATCGGTGGAATCGTAAGAAAAATGTTATGAAAGACGGTTTCCGGCAAAAAACGGGAAGAGAAAAGGAAAGGGTCTGTCGCACTATCAAATATTTTTTGCTGGGCGGCAGCCCTGCTTTATGCCCAAATGGGGGCGAAATCGG
>NZ_JBBMFJ010000045.1:0-16853 GCF_040096075.1 Ventrimonas faecis | reverse complement strand
ATCCCGGAAGAGGTCTTAAAGGCAACCGGCAAGGAAGCGTTCAAAGGCGCTTACGCTTACGATAATTACGAGTACAAGAAAGCAGCTCCGAAGGCTCATGCTATGATGGACCCGAAGAGAAGCAAGATCGTGGAGAACATTCATGAGGCACTGGTTAAGTGCGAGATTAAAGATGGCATGACCATTTCCTTCCACCATCACTTCCGTGAGGGTGACTATGTGGTAAACATGGTTATGGATGAGATCCACAAGATGGGCATCAAGGGCATCACCATCTGCGCAAGCTCCCTTGGTAAGGCAAATGATCCGATCGTTCCGTACATCGAGGATGGCACCATCGTTGGCATCCAGTCTTCCGGCGTACGTGGTAAGATCGGTGAGGCAATTTCCACTGGTAAGCTAAGAGACATCGCAATCATGCGTTCCCACGGCGGCCGTGTAAGAGCCGTTGAGTCCGGCGAGGTTCATATCGACATCGCCTTCATCGGCGCACCGACCTGTGATGAGTACGGCAACATGAGAGCAAACGGCGGAAAGAGCGACTGCGGCGTATTATCCTACGCAATGGTAGACGCTCAGTACGCAGACAGAGTCGTAGCAATCACCGACTGTCTCGTACCGTTCCCGAATATCCCGGCAAGCATCTCCATGACCCAGGTAGATTTCGTCTGTGTCGTAGATGAGATCGGTAATCCGGCAAAGATCGCAACCGGCGCAGCAAAACCGACCACCGATGTCCGTAAGATCATGATGGCAGATTACTGCACCCAGTTCGTAATCAACACTCCGTACTTCAAGGATGGTTTCTCCTATCAGACCGGTGTCGGCGGTGCATCCATCGCATCCACCATCTCCCTTGGAAAAATCATGGAAGAGCGCGGCATTAAGATGGGCCTTGGTCTTGGCGGCATCACCACCCCGATGTGCAACCTGCTTGCAAAGGGCCTCATCGACAAGATCGTAGATACCCAGGATTTCGATATGGGCGCGATCGAGTCCATCAAGACCAACCCGAACCACATTGAGATCTCCGCATCCGAGTATGCAGATCCGTTCAACAAGGGCGCATATGTGAACAAGCTTGACTTCGTTATCCTGGCATCCCTTGAGGTTGATGTAAACTTTAACTGTAACGTAGTCGTAGGTTCTGATGGTATGATCACCGGAGCACAGGGTGGACATCCGGATACCGCAGCAGGCGCAAAGTGCACCATCGTCATCGCACCGCTTCTGCAGGGCAGAATTCCGGCCATTTGCACCAATGTAACTACCGTAACCACTCCGGGTGAGACCGTAGACGTAGTCATCACCGATTACGGTATTGCCATCAATCCGCGCAGACAGGACCTGATCGAGTGCATGAAGGATGTAAAACTTCCGTTCTGCACCATCGAGGAGCTGCGTGACAAGGCATACGCTATCGTAGGCGAGCCGGATCCGGTACAGTTTGGTGACCGCGTGGTTGGTATCATCGAGAGCCGTGACGGTACCGTACTGGATGTCGTTCGTGAAATTAAAGAGTACGAGTTCAAAGACTGATTTTATGCGAAGACGGATGAAGAATAAAACGAAATCCGTATGATGAGCGATTTTGGGTCTGGTCAGAGCCGGGAATCTCTGACCGGACCGGTAACAAAACAACACTTACACATTAACATAGGGGAAAATATATGTCAGAATTAGTAGTAGGTATTTTAGGCTTTGCCTGTATCGTTGCTTTAGTAGTAACACTGTTCAAAAGTAAAACCATGCCGAGTATGGCATTCATCATTTTTCCGTCCATCCTGGCACTGATCCTGGTAGTTGGCGGATATTATTCCATCGATCAGATCGGCGATCTGATCAAGGGCGGCTTTAAGAGCACCGGCCCAACTGCAGCACTGTTTGTATTCTCAGTTCTGTTCTTCGGCATCATGACGGATGCAGGCATGTTTGATGTCATCATCAACAAGCTGATGAAACACGTTGGCGATAACGTTATCGGTGTAACCGTTATGACTGCCCTGATTGCCCTGATCGGTCACTTAGACGGCGGCGGCGCATCCACCTTCCTGATTGTTGTACCAGCTATGCTTCCGGTTTACAAGAAGATGCACATGAGACCGTCTACCCTGCTTCGTGTAGCCGTTCTGGCAATGGGTGTTTTAAACCTGATGCCTTGGGCAGGCCCGACCATGCGTGCAGCATCTGTACTGGGTATGGAGGCTGGACAGCTCTGGGGTAAACTGATCCCGATTCAGATTTTTGGTATTGTTCTTTGCCTGGCACATGCAGTATTCGCTGGTATTCAGGAGAAGAAGAGAGGCGCAGGCCTGAATGGTAAACTGGCTCAGGAAGCAAGTGCAGAAGATGCAGCAGAAGAGGCTCAGCATGAGGCTGATGAAAATGAGTACGCAAGACCGAAGCTGTTCGCATTTAACGTATGTCTTACCATCGCAGTTATTGCAATGTTAGTATGGGACAAGTTCCCGTCCTACTTCCCGTTCATGCTGGGTGTAGCAGCAGCACTGCTGGTTAACTACACTCCGATCAAGATGCAGAAGAAGATGATCAACCGTCACGCAGGTCCGGCTCTGATGATGTGCTCTACCCTGATGGGCGCAGCTGTTCTGATGGGCGTTCTGGTTTACGGTTTCAATACAGATGGCGCAGCTGTTATTGCAAAGCCGGGCGTTGAGATGATGAAGACTTCTGTTGTATCCAACATGGCTGGCATCATTTCCATGATTCTGCCTGCAGCACTGGGACAGCATTTACCACTTGTAATCGGTATTCTGTCTGTACCGTTAGCTCTCTGCTTCGATACCGACTCTTACTTCTACGGAATGCTCCCGGTTATGATCGCCATCGGCGCATCCTTCGGCGTAGAGGCATTCCCGATTGCAGTAGCTATGGTTGTATGTCGTAACTGCGCAACCTTCATCAGCCCGATGGTACCGGCAACTCTGCTTGGTATTGGTCTGGCAGATGTAGATATCAAGGATCATATCAAAGCATCCTTCGGATATGTATGGATTTTCTCCATTTTCTGCATGCTGTTTGCAGTAGTACTGGGAATCCTTCCGCTGTAATTTTATCTGGAACATAATAAAATAGAAATCTGCCTGGTGGTTTCAATGCCGCCGGGCAGTTTTTCTGTTTTGTGGGAAGTTGTGTCCTGTAAAACAGGAAGGACTTAGTGTGTAATCATGCCTGTCTGATGCTGGCGATTTTTGCGGTGAAAGTTTCTGGCTCTTTTTCCTTCTGAAAGCTATATTGAATCCATCAGATACCAGAGAAGAAAGGAGAGCATATTTGTTCAGTAAAGTATACAGTGGAGGACTGCAGGGCATTGACGGCTATGTGGTTCAGGTGGAGGCAGACGTCAGTGACGGCCTGCCTGGTTTTTATATGGTAGGGTCACTTGCCTCGGAGGTGAAGGAGGCAGAAGAACGGGTGCGCACAGCTATGCGCAATGCCGGTTTTCATTTGTCATCAAAGAAAATCACGGTAAATCTGTCCCCGGCAAATGTGAGAAAAGAAGGAACGGCCTGTGACCTGCCCGTAGCCATTGCAGTTCTGGCCGCCTATGGAATCATAATGCCGCCCGGATTAAAGGGGGCGGGGTTTCTGGGCGAACTGGGGCTGGACGGGCATATAAAACCAATACGCGGGGTACTTCCCATGGTACTTGCCATGGCGGAAAAAGGAATCCGCCGCTGCTTTCTGGCAGAGGAAAATGTAGCGGAGGGCGTAGCCGCAAACTGCATGGAAATCGTGAAGATTCACAGTCTGCAGGAAGCAGTTGAACTCCTGAATGAGCCAGAACGGATTTTGCCAGAGTGCCAGGACATGGCTCCATGGCCGGATGCCAGTTACCCTGTGGACTTTTCTGAGATTAACGGACAGAAGCTTATGAAACGCGCTACGGAAGTAGCCGTGGCAGGTGGACACAACCTGCTTTACATAGGGCCACCCGGAAGTGGAAAGAGCATGATGGCAAGGCGCATTCCTACGATTATGCCATCTCTTTCCCGGGAAGAGCAGCTGGAGGTATCCAAAATCTACAGTATTTGCGGCATGCTGCCGCAGGGGTATGCGCTGGTTGGCACAAGACCTTACCGGGCACCACATCACACCATCAGCGCGCAGGCTCTGACCGGAGGCGGAATATGGCCAAAGCCTGGGGAAATCTCACTGGCATCCCGTGGGGTCCTGTTTCTGGATGAGCTGCCGGAATTTCAGAAAAAGACGCTGGAAATTCTGCGTCAGCCGTTGGAGGAGCATCAGGTTACCGTTTCGCGCGTCAATGGCAGCTTTACCTTTCCGGCCCATTTTATGCTGGCAGCAGCCCTAAATCCATGTCCCTGCGGCTACTATCCGGACCGGTCCAGATGTAGCTGTACGGAACACCAGGTGCGGCGGTATCTGGGGCGTGTTTCCCGGCCGCTGCTGGACCGTATCGATATCTGCGTGGAGGCAGCTCCGGCTACATACCGCGATATCCGCACGGTGCAGAAAAATGAATCCTCCGGGACAATTCGCGCGCGAATTGAGCAGGCACGCGCGCTTCAGCGGGAGCGATACGCCGGGCATGGAATTTATACCAACAGTGAAATGGGAATCCGGGAAATCCAGCGTTTCTGTACGCTGCGGGAAGAAGATGAGAACTTTTTACAGCAGATTTTTTCCAGGCTGGGTTTAAGCGCCAGGGGATGCCATAAGATTTTGAAGGTGGCACGGACTCTGGCAGACCTGGATGGAAAGGACCAGATCGAGCGGCCTCATCTTCGGGAAGCTGCCGGGTACCGGGACTTGCAGGAACGGTACTGGGGGAAGGAGGCGGAGGATGGAACCAATGACTGAGCGGGAACAAGAACGCCGCATACTGTTTTGCCTGAATCAGATCCAGCCCCTCGGTGCAGTGTCCATCCGCAGCCTTGGGGAGTATTTCGGCGGATATTCAAACCTATTTAATATAGAAGAAACAGCACTCAGGGAGAGTGGAATTCTGCGGGAAGCACAGCTTCAGGCATTGTGTGAGGGGAAAAAGAACCAGGCACAGTACCTGGAACTGTATGAAAAACTGGCAGAGCGGGGAATCCGGTTTGTGACTCCTCTGGATACGGAATACCCGGAACGGCTGCTGCATATCCACGCGTATCCGATGGGACTTTATGTGCGGGGGAAGCTCCCGGCTCCACAGCTTCCGGCGGTGGCGGTAGTGGGAGCCCGGGGCTGTTCGGAGTATGGAAGCCAGCTTGCGGAAACCTTTTCTGAACTTCTTGCAAAGGAGCAGGTGCAGATTATCAGCGGGCTGGCGCTTGGAATAGATGGGGCGGCGCACCGAGGCGCGCTGAAAGCAGGAGGAGATACCTACGGGGTACTGGGATGCGGCGTGAATATCTGCTATCCATCGGCACACTATAAGCTGTATGGACAGATGCTTGCACGCGGAGGTGTCATTTCTGAGTTTCCACTGGACGCAGGACCGCTTCCGATGCATTTTCCCATGCGCAACCGGATCATCAGCGGGCTTTCCGATGCCATTCTGGTGGTGGAGGCAAAGGAAAAGAGTGGTTCCCTGATCACGGCCGAGCTTGGACTGGACCAGGGAAAGGAGATTTTTGCCGTGCCGGGACGTGTTACGGATCATTTAAGCGGAGGCTGTAACCGCCTGATCCAGCAGGGCGCGCATATGGCGATTTCGCCAAATGATATCCTGGAATACCTTGGCGTAAAGTGCGACAAAAGGTTAATTATTCATGAAAAAAATATAAATGCACTTGCAAAGCCGGAAAAAATGGTGTATGCTTGCCTAGATTTCAAGGCGAAACATCTGGAAGAGATTTCGGACCAGTGCGGTATGAGCATCAGTGAATGTATGGGGATTTTGCTGGAGCTGGAACTGCAGGGATATGTGTTTCGCGCGGCGAATCATTATTACGGAAAAAAGATCTGAAAGCCGCAGGGCTTTCCTGGATCCGGTATTTAGGAGTAGTTATGGCAAATAATTTAGTGATTGTGGAGTCACCGGCCAAGGTCAAGACCATCAAGAAATTCCTTGGTTCCACCTATGAAGTGGATGCTTCCAACGGACATGTGAGAGATTTACCAAAGAGCAGCCTCGGATTTGACGCTGAACATGATTATGAACCAAAATATATTACGATTCGCGGAAAAGGAGATATTCTGGCAAAGCTTCGCAAGGAAGTGAAAAAAGCAGATAAGATCTATCTCGCAACGGACCCGGACCGTGAGGGAGAGGCCATTTCCTGGCATCTCATGAAGGCGCTGAAGCTGGATGAGGCAAAAGATAAAAAGGTTTACCGGATCAGCTTTAACGAGATTACCAAAAACGCGGTCAAAGCCTCATTAAAGGCACCGCGCGCGATTGATATGAACCTGGTAGATGCCCAGCAGACAAGACGTATGCTGGACCGCATGGTGGGCTACCGCATCAGCCCACTTTTATGGGCAAAGGTGAAGCGCGGTTTAAGTGCCGGACGTGTACAGTCTGTGGCACTGCGCATGATCTGTGACCGAGAAGAGGAGATTGAAGCATTTATTCCGGAGGAATACTGGAACCTGGAAGCAGAGTTTTCCCAGAAGGGCAGCAAAAAGACTCTGAATGCCAAGTTTTACGGCACCCGGGATGAAAAGATTGCCATTCACAAAAAAGAAGAACTGGACCAGATTCTCGCGGCTCTGGAGGGCAAAGCATATGTGGTCGAGGACATCAAATACGGAGAACGCAGCAAGAAGCCGCCGATTCCGTTTACCACCAGTACCCTGCAGCAGGAAGCTTCCAAGGTATTAAACTTCTCTACCCAGAAGACCATGCGGATTGCCCAGCAGCTTTATGAAGGTGTAGATGTAAAGGGGCATGGTACCATTGGTCTGATTACTTATCTGCGTACCGATTCCACCCGAATCGCGGATGAGGCAGACGCGGCAGCACGCGCTTATGTGGAGCATACCTTTGGAACGGATTATGTGTTAAAACAGGATCAGGCCAAGAAAACTACCGGTAAGATCCAGGATGCGCACGAGGCCATCCGTCCTACCGACATCACCCTGACACCGACCATGGTGAAGGATTCCCTGCAGCGTGACCAGTTCCGTTTATATCAGCTGATCTGGAAACGCTTCACCGCAAGCCGCATGCAGCCGGCCGTTTACACCACCACCTCTGTGAAGGTGGCAGCAGGAGATTATCTCTTTACTCTGGCAGCATCCAAACTGTCCTTTGACGGTTTCATGTCTGTCTATGTACAGGAAGATGACAAAGAAGCGGGGAATGCGCTGCTTGGCAAACTGGAGACCGGAGATGTGCTTTCTCTTTCTGAGTTAAAACCGAGTCAGCATTTCACTCAGCCGCCGGCCCATTATACCGAGGCGTCCCTGGTCAAAGCCATGGAGGAGCAGGGCATTGGCCGACCAAGTACCTACGCGCCGACTATCACCACCATTCTTGCCAGACGCTATGTCACCAAGGAAAATAAAAACCTGTACATGACGGAGCTTGGCGAGGCCGTGAATGGTATCATGAAGAAATGTTTCCCAAGCATCGTGGACTTAAGCTTTACCGCAAATATGGAACTTCTTCTGGATAAGGTGGCAGACGGAACTGTAAAATGGAAGACGATCATTGAGAATTTTTACCCGGACCTGGATGAAGCCGTGGCTACTGCGGAAAAAACTCTGGAGTCCGTGAAGATTGCCGATGAAGTGTCCGATGTGGTCTGCGATGTCTGCGGACGGAACATGGTTGTCAAATACGGCCCGCACGGTAAATTCCTGGCCTGTCCTGGTTTCCCGGACTGCAAAAACACCAAGCCATATCTGGAGAAGATTGGCGTGGCCTGTCCACGGTGTGGCAAAGATATTGTCATCAAGAAGACGAAAAAGGGCAGACGCTATTATGGCTGTGAAAACAATCCGGAATGTGATTTCATGTCCTGGCAGAAACCATCCTCAGAACGCTGTCCAAAATGTGGCAGTTATATGGTAGAAAAGGGAAGCAAGCTGCTTTGTGCCAACGAACAGTGCGGCTACACTACAAATATCAAAGAAAAGTAGTCCAATGATTAAATAAATTGAAAATTTCAAAAAACTCTTGTTATTTGTCCAAAATCGTGCTAATATTTAGATATTGGAGAAGGTATTTGAAACGAATATCAATAATTGAGGAGGTTTTTTGAAATGAGTGTACAGCTTCTTGATAAGACCAGAAAAATCAATAAGTTACTGCATGATAACAATTCCCATAAAGTGGTATTCAACGAGGTCTGCAAAGTTCTGAGCGAGATCCTGCTATCCAATATATTGGTGATCAGTAAAAAAGGAAAGGTTCTCGGTGTAGGTCTTTGCCCCGGTGTCGATGAGATTGAGGAATTGATTGAGGATCAGGTAGGCGGCTTTGTGGATCGTATGCTGAATGAACGTCTGCTCAGCATCCTCTCCACAAAAGAAAACGTAAATCTTGCGACCCTCGGTTTTGCAGAGGAGAACGTAAAGAAATATCAGGCCATCATCACCCCGATTGACATTGCAGGAGAGCGCCTGGGAACTCTGTTCATTTACAAGTGTGATGAACAGTATGACATTGACGACATCATCTTAAGTGAGTACGGAACCACCGTAGTTGGTCTGGAGATGATGCGTTCCGTAAACGAAGAGAGTGCGGAAGAAACCAGAAAAGTGCAGATTGTCAAATCTGCCATCAGTACCTTATCCTTCTCCGAGCTGGAAGCCATCACCCATATTTTCGAGGAACTGGATGGCAACGAGGGCATTCTGGTAGCCAGCAAGATTGCGGACCGCGTGGGCATTACCCGATCCGTTATTGTAAACGCACTCCGCAAGTTTGAGAGCGCAGGCGTTATTGAGTCAAGGTCCTCCGGTATGAAGGGAACCTACATTAAGGTTTTAAACGATGTGGTATTTGATGAGCTGAAGAATATCAAGATGTCCAAATAAAATTCAAAAACAGTATAGAAAGGAAGAGACAGGTGCAGAATCTGTTTCTTCCTTTTTTGCTTGTTTTGCCTGTTTTGCGAAAAAAGTCCTTGTCAAACTCTGACAGTTATGGTATGCTAGTGAAGCTGACAAAAAACACGTCTGCTGATTCTGACGGTGGTGCCGTAAGGTCCCGGAGGAAGCACAAGACGCAGGCGGAAGTAAAAAACCAAATGGAGGAAACAAACATGAGCGTTATTTCTATGAAGCAGCTGTTAGAGGCTGGTGTTCATTTCGGACATCAGACCAGAAGATGGAACCCGAAAATGGCTCCGTACATCTACACCGAGCGTAACGGTATCTACATCATCGACTTACAGAAGTCTGTAGGCAAGGTAGACGAGGCTTACAACGCAGTATCCGATATCGCTGCAAACGGCGGCACCATCCTTTTCGTTGGTACCAAGAAGCAGGCACAGGATGCTATCAAGACCGAGGCTGAGCGTTGCGGAATGTTCTACGTGAACGAGAGATGGTTAGGTGGTATGCTGACCAACTTCAAGACCATCCAGAGCCGTATCGCAAGACTGAAAGCTATCGAGACCATGTCTGAGGACGGTACTTTCGATGTACTGCCGAAGAAGGAAGTTATCGAGATCAAGAAAGAGTGGGAGAAGCTGGAGAAGAACCTTGGCGGTATCAAAGAGATGAAGAAACTGCCAGACGCTATCTTCATCGTAGATCCGAAGAAGGAAAGAATCTGCGTACAGGAAGCTCATACTCTGGGTATTCCGTTAATCGGTATCGCTGATACCAACTGTGATCCGGAAGAGCTTGACTACGTAATCCCGGGTAACGACGATGCAATCAGAGCCGTTAAATTAATCGTGGCTAAGATGGCAGATGCAGTAATCGAGGCAAACCAGGGTGAGGCTCAGGCTGACTTTGCTGAGGCAGAGGAGACCACCGAGGCTTAATCGAGAAATAAGGTGCTTCGGCCTGCAGCTTATGCGGCAGGTTGGAGCATTTTTGTTTCATGGAAAAATTTCCGTTCCCTAAGAACCTTTGTTTTTATGGAACAGCTGAATTTCTTTAAGAAAAAGAAAATAAAAAACAAAATATAAAATGGAGGGAATTAACAATGGCAGTTACCGCAGCAATGGTAAAAGAGTTAAGAGAAATGACCGGTGCAGGTATGATGGATTGCAAGAAGGCTCTTGCAGCTACCGACGGTGATATGGACAAGGCAGTAGAGTTCTTAAGAGAGAAAGGACTTGCTGGCGCAGAGAAGAAAGCTGGCCGTATCGCAGCTGAGGGTATCGTAGCAACCGCTATGACCGACGACGAGAAGAAGGCAGTTGTTGTTGAGGTTAACGCTGAGACCGACTTCGTTGCAAAGAACGCAAAGTTCCAGGCTTACGTTGCACAGGTTGCAGCACAGGCTCTGACCACTACCGCAGCAGATATGGATTCTTTCATGGCTGAGAAGTGGGCAGCAGACGAGACCCTGACCGTAAAAGAGGCTCTGTCTTCCCAGATCTCCATCATCGGCGAGAACATGAACATCCGTCGTTTCAAACAGGTTGTAGAGGAGAACGGTGTTGTTGTTTCCTACATCCACGCTGGCGGCAGAATCGGTGTTCTGGTTGACGTTGAGACCGACGTTGTAAACGATGCTGTAAAAGAGATGGGCAAGAACATCGCTATGCAGATCGCAGCTCTGAATCCGAAGTACACCAGCCGTGACGAGGTTAGCGCTGAGTTCATCGAGCACGAGAAAGGCATCCTGATGGCTCAGATCCAGAACGATCCGAAGGAAGCTTCCAAGCCGGAGAAAGTAATCCAGGGCATGATCCAGGGCCGTATCAACAAAGAGATGAAAGAGATCTGCCTGTTAGACCAGACCTACGTAAAGGCAGAGGATGGCAAGCAGTCCGTATCCCAGTACGTAGCTCAGGTAGCAAAAGAGAACAGCGCAAAGATCACTGTTAAGGGCTTCGTTCGTTTCGAGACCGGTGAGGGCCTTGAGAAGAAAGAGGAGAACTTTGCAGAGGAAGTTGCAAAGCAGATGGGTAACTAATGCGGAAACTGCATTTTGTGAACCTTGAAAATTGACATCTTAGTAGAACCTGATAGAGAATGATATAAGTCCGGGAATCCAGCATTTATGCGGGTTTTCGGGCTTTTTCTTTGCAATTTTTGCTGTGATAGAAGAGATAGAATAAGTATCATAACTTAGTGCGGAATATTGCAACCGGATATTTGAAACCTGGTGCAGTGAACATGGCATTACCAAAGCGAATTATTATTATCGCTTACGTCGGGTTAGAAAAGCATGCCTGGAAGCTTGCAATCCAGAACCGGCTTTTGTGGAACTTCCAGTTCCAGCAGCAGAAACAATGTCCTCAGCAGATTTCCATGATATTAAACCGGCAGCCATTCTTAGAAACTCCGGAGGACTGGCATTTGAAATTCATAACCACGCTTCTGCAGATATCATCCGTGGCGTCCTGGAGGTGTTACTTCATGCTGAATGATTGATGTAGTGTTTGTGCATTATAGAGAAAAATTTCTCTGTTTTGTACAAATATTACTTGAATCTAATCAGGGGGTTCTGAACAGTTACAGAAAACGATTGAAAAACTGAATCAGACCACATTTGCGGAACTTGGCATGAAAGAAGCGGATCTGGAAGAACTGCTGCGTAAGAACGTGGAACTGATCTGTGAGGATGGGGAATCCATGTTGATCATCGGGCAGCAGGTGCGTAATGAATGCAATGGCCGCAGTGATCTGACCGCCATCGATAATCAGGGGAATCTGGTACTGATCGAGATCAAACGTGACCGACAGGATATCGTTCAGAGAAAGGAAGCCTTTGAATTTCAGGCAATCCGGTATGCAGCCAGTCTGGCAACGGTTCATTCTACAGAAGACTTAGTTCGGGACTTTATAATCCCATACATAGATCTTCATGACTCTGAACTGTTCACGGAGCCAACTCTTACCATTACCGAGCAGGCTCGGCGATACCTGGCACAGTTTCTGAATGCCAATGACGTTACTTTCTTCAACCAAAAGCAGCGAATCATCCTGGTGGCTTCTGATTTTGACCTACAGACCCTTTTAGTAGTGGCCTGGCTGAGTCAGAATCAATTGGATGTGACCTGCTATAAGATGACACCCTATGTGGATCCTTTGTCAAAGCAGATCATCCTCGACATGCAGAAAATCTTACCGGTTCGAGATTGCAGCGATTTCTTCATTAAAGTGGAATCCTCACCGAATCTGAGAACAGAAGGAAGGAAAGAACCGTACCGGAGAAATTTACCGAAGTTAAGGGAAATGAGCGAGCTTCAAATTCTGGAACCGGGCGATATTCTGATTCCGAAGGGATATGAATTTGAAGCAGAGCTGCTGGAGAACGGAAATGTGATGACCGAACATGGAGAGATGGCTCTGAGTGATTGGTTGAAGACGTTCGGTTGGACCTCTGGAAATATTTATGACTGCATGACGCAGAAGTGAAGTGGAAAGACGCTTTCGGAACTGCGAGTAGAATATGTAGTGAGGAAAGAAGAGGACGATTCAACCAGCAGTTAAATGAAATCTCACATCATCCATGATATACTATTACCAGATCGAAACACGAGGCAATCACCGTAAAGTAAGGAGGAAAAATCCATGAAATATACATCTGCAGAAGCGGCAAAACTGCTCCGGAAACTGAATGAGGAAAAGGATAACATTCTGACTCAGGAAGGAAACACCAGAGAGTTTCTGGCAGCTATGGGCGAAGACATTGAGTCTGTCCGTCCGGAATATGACTATGCAGCAACCCAGAAGAATTTGGAAGAGTTGGACGGAAAAATCCGTGCCGTGAAGCATATGATCAATCAGTTTAATGTAACTACGGAAGTGCCGGGTACTGGCATGACAATTGATCAGGTTCTGATTCGGATTCCGCAGCTGACTGCTCAGAAGAAGAAGCTGTCAATGATGCAGTCTAAGCTTCCAAAGCAGCGTGAGAATGCAGGGATGTTCGGCCGGAGCAATACGGTGATCGACTATCGGTATGCAAACTACGATATCGCTGCAGCAAAGACTGATTACGAGCGTGTATCAGAAGAGCTGGCAACCATCCAGACCGCACTGGATCTGGTGAACAGCACTGCTATCATGGAAATCGAGCTGTAAGAGACATTTTTCCGGAGCATCAAAGACTACATATCTAAAAATAGGAAAGTTGGTTCAAGGTTATCGTCCGTCGTTATCCGTTATTTTTCAGCTTTCGTTTCAGTTCAAGGTTAGGAAATAGCGATTCTGAAGACTTGAGTGTAACCTCAAATTATATGTGAATTGATGCTCGAAAACTCATTCCGGTTTTACCGGTGGCATCCTGAGTACGGTTAGGGATGCCTTTTCTCATAAGGAGGATTCAATGATTCAAAACTATATGAGATTAAAAACTTGGTCTCCATTTTCCAGACAATATATGTTCATCGATACGACCGAATATTTGGCGGACAATCTGTTTTGTAATCACAAGGTTCCGGTAAAATTCGGCAAAGAGATGGTTAACAAGGACATCAAATATGTGATTATCAGCTGTAAAATACACAAGCGATATGAGGAGCAATTTGTTAAGGCATTGCAGGAGTTGCCAAACAAAATGCTGCTGTTCGGACACACGGATTACATCGAATATTGTAAGAAAATTTTTGACATGCTGAATGACTATCAGCAGGAAAAAACTGACAGGAAATCGTAAGTGGATAATTGTTCCATCTAGGAGTATACTATATATACTTGTTCACCTGCCACAAAAGGAGGTACTTTATGGATCAAATTTGTATTCAGATTCAAATGGAACAAACCGGAAAACATATCCGGAAACTGCTTATGGATAACGGCTATTCCGTTCGTGATATCCAACACGCCATGGGATTTTCCAGTCCCCAGGCCGTGTACAAATGGTTGTCCGGACAGTCCTTGCCGAGTGTTGATAATCTCGTTGTACTCAGTAAAATTTTGCATACCAGCATTGACAACCTCCTCGTCGTTGACGGGGATTTTTGTTTATTACGGGTTAAATTTCTTATGACGGAATTTGCATCGAGATACCAAATCTGTCATACTTAAGATAAGACTTCTGTATGCTTCATTCTCAGTTCCTTGCTGATGGCGAAAAAGGATATGTCAGAATACCGGAGGAGAGGCTTTATGTCTACGGTGAAGCTTAGGATAAAAGGCTGATACGGAGAACACGGGCGGAGTTGCTTTCTGGTGGAATACGGAAGGGAGAGGCACTGTTATATGGTGGACTGCGGTACTATGGATACGGATCCATATCCTTACCCGTCTGTGACCAGAGAGGAGCTTGAAAAGGTGGATTACATTTTCATGACTCACTGTCATAAAGATCATTCCGGTGCATTTTCCTATTTTGTGGAAAATGGTTTCAGTGGGATACTTGTGGCCTCTGCCATGACCTTATGCCTTGGAAAAATACAGCACCAGAGGACGCACATTCTGTGTGAAAGCCCTTTCGACCCCGTCTGCTGGGGAGGAGATATTGAGCTTGGAGAGCTGCGGGCAGAGTATGGCCGCAGCGTTATTTTCCCTGTGCCGCAGTATGGGAGAGGACTGGAACTGTTCTATATGCTGAAACAGGCGTTCCCACAGGCAGCTGTCTGTGTGGACAGAGGCTTTGCAGACTGCGCCGGGGAAATGTTGAAAGAGACCTGGTGGTATCGAGAAGGACCATTAAAAGCGATGCAGCATGTGCTTGCAGATACGCACTTAAAGAAGAAAGAAAATGCAATCTATTTTTCATACCATACTTCCGTTTCATAACAATGAGAGAGATTATCGTGAGAGTCTGAAAGGGCTCTCGTTTGTTGTGTTATGTTAAAGTTAGCGAGTCTATATTCAAAGCGGTGTTTTTCAACCTGAAATATCGGATACCCGAAAGAACTGACAATGTGGAAACGTTTCTATAAGCAGCTGGTCGGAATGGCACAGGTTTTGCAGGACTGTCCGAATGGGATTGTCGATGTAGATGCGAAGGATATGTATCAATCAAGGATTGACATGCGACAGAATACAGTGGTATATTTTTAAGAATAAAAAATGATTATAGAATTTTACGTAAGATAAAGCAGAATGGAAGAGTTAAGAGTGATGGAATTTGATATTGAAAAGTGTCAGTATATTGATGATATGCCAACCCCTTTTTGCGCAATTGAAGTACTAGATAATGAGCGGCATGATCCGGATAATTTTATCATCCGATACTCGAACAAGGCGCATAATACTTTAGTTGGTTTGACGAAAGAAGAGGTCGAAGATCAACCTTTCTGGAAGATGTTCCAGGTGATGAATGCCAGCCAGACAGAGATTTATCGAAAAACTGTGAAAAACAATGAGTCTCGCCGTATGGATCGTTATAATGAGCAGCTCGGTAAGTTTGTGCGTGTTGTGACGTACCCACTGGCGCCTCACATCTGTGGCAGTATGATTAAGGTGATTTCTGATTATCAGGATAACTTAATGGGATGTTTGAATCTGAAAGGATTCCAACTAAGAGCAGAGCAGATTATGGGGAAGAATCCGAAACAGGCGTATGCATTTTGGTACTGTGACATCAAGCAGTTTAAGTATGTGAATGATAACTTTGGCTATGCAGAAGGAGATTATATTCTCAAGATTATCGGTGAAAAGCTTACATCTATATTGGGCAAGGATGAATTGATGGGCCGTGTGGCAGGCGATATGTTCGTGCTTATGGTGAAGTTTGTAAGTGAGGATACATCAGAACAGCGTTTTCATGCCGCAGTTAAGTCGGCGAGGGATGCTTATCAGGAACGCTGGAGTCGACATTACGATCTCGAACTTGCCGGTGGTGTCTATGTGTATCGACCAGGAGAAAGCGAAAGACGCAGTGTTAGTCGTTACCTTGATTATGCGAATTCTGCCAGAAAACAGGCGAAGCATGTAAAGGGCAATTGCGTTGAATTTTTCAAAAAAGAGATGTGGGAAAAAGAAAAGCGCGGGGTAGAGATTAGTCGTCATCTGAAGCAGGCAATTGAAGATGGAGAGATTCAGCCATGGCTCCAGCCACAGTATGATTATCGTCATGGGAAATTGATTGGTGCCGAGGTACTCGCTCGTTGGGTGCACCCGGAATACGGCAACATTTATCCAGACGAGTTTATTCATGTTCTGGAAGAGTCCGGACAGATTCTGGAATTGGATGCATACATCTGGGAATGCGCGTGTCAATATATTCGCAAATGGCAGGACGCAGGCTATCGCATGCCGCTTTCGATTAACCTGTCGAGAAAAGATGTGCATGGTCACGAACTGTTAGAACAATTGGTGGAATTGACGAATAAATACGAGATTGACCGAGACCTTCTGCATTTGGAGATTACGGAAAGTGCGTACATGAATAATCCGGAGGAATTGATTAAGATTGTGGAAAAGCTGACGTTAGTCGGTTTCCGCGTGGAGATGGATGACTTTGGAAGTGGCTATTCATCACTTAATATGTTGAAAAACGTGCCGGTACAGACAATTAAACTAGATTTGCGTTTTATAGATGACTTAGAAGATAATTCTAAGGCGGGTAATATTATCAGTTCTGTTGTGCGTATGGCACACGGACTTGGCATGGACGTGATTTCCGAAGGTGTGGAGACGCGTCAGCAGGCAGATTTCCTTAAGAATCTGGGCTGCAATCTGATGCAGGGGTATTATTTTTCGAAGCCTTTGCCGATTGAGGAATTCGAGAAGAAATGTATGACTCGCTTGGATGATATAATGAAGGTTCCAGCTCCGCAAATGCTGAATATGGATCTGATTCAAGAATTTTTGCGTGCGAATAACAATAGTTCCTTTATCTTTAACCA
>NZ_JBBMFJ010000044.1:0-18224 GCF_040096075.1 Ventrimonas faecis | reverse complement strand
CGCTATGCTCGCGCACGAAGAAAATTCCAATGTGTCTGCTTGTTCTGCATGACCGCCCCGGAACTTCTTCGTTATTGACTTTTCTACGATAATAAATAACGCAGCCAGAAAGATATTGATGAAAGCTGAAAATTTTGGCTTTATCAATACCATTCTGGCTGTGTTGTTATTATCCATGGCGGAGCTAATATAGTAGGAAGTGAATGAGCCCGTCTCCCGGTATTTTCCGCATATCTGGTTGTTTGCATCTTGAGCACACACGTCCGAATGTGGCGGATGTTAATCCGACACAGGCGAACGCGTGTTAGCGAGAGCAAGCAAACAACGATATGTGAAAATAAAGGGAGACGGACTCTTTCACTTCCGGACCTTTTAATGGATATTCAAATTGCTATATGCCTAATAAAGTATATTATTATCCATTTATGGATAATATACAGATGTCGGACAAACTGATTTAATTAAATAAGACTGCGACTGCAGATATGGCGGTTGTGGAATTTGAAAAATCAGGGGGGACGGGCATGATTAGTTATGATCCGCTTTGGGAGACCATGAAGATGCGTGGCGTTTCCCAGTACCGGCTGATCAAGAATTATGGTGTCAGTTCCGGACAGATTAACCGACTAAAGAAGAACGCGTATGTATCCACACATACGATTGAAATGCTGTGTGAGATCTTAAACTGCAGGGTAGAAGATGTCATGCAGTATGAGAAAGAGGAAAACGAAGAAGCAGAAGGACAGATAAAAGAAGAGCAGGAATAGATGGAAGAGAGCACGTGGGTGTTCTCTTTTTTAGTTCTGCCAATGGGACAGCGCATTTACTTTTTTTTCTTCCTATGTTATAGTATACAAGAACAAAACTCGCTTTTTGCAAGGAGCTGAGATAAAATACGTTTCCACGTATTCTAAGGAGGATATATTGTTATGAAATTAGGTATTGTGGGTCTGCCAAACGTCGGCAAGAGCACCCTGTTCAACTCTCTGACCAAGGCTGGTGCAGAGTCTGCCAACTATCCGTTCTGTACCATCGATCCGAACGTGGGTGTGGTTGCAGTTCCGGATAACCGTCTGAAGCTGCTGGGAGATTTGTATCATTCCAAGAAGGTTACTCCAGCGGTCATTGAGTTCGTAGATATTGCAGGTCTGGTAAAGGGTGCATCCAAGGGTGAGGGCCTTGGCAACCAGTTCCTGGCTAACATTCGTGAGGTAGATGCCATTGTTCACGTGGTTCGCTGCTTTGAGGATCCGAACGTTATCCATGTAGAGGGCAGTGTAGATCCGATCCGCGATATCGAGACCATCAACCTGGAGCTGATCTTCTCTGATATCGAGATTCTGGAGCGTCGTATTGCAAAGACCTCCAAGTCTGCGTTCAACGACAAGTCTCTGGCGAAGGAAGTTGAAATCCTGAAAGAGCTGAAGGCAATTCTGGAGGATGGCAAGCTGGCTTCCACCTACGAGAATGATGATGAAGACGTGATGGCTTTCGTGAATTCCCTGAATCTGTTAACCTGTAAGCCGGTTATCTTCGCAGCAAACGTAGGAGAAGAGGATCTGGCAGATGACGGCGCTTCCAACCCGCATGTAGCTGCAGTCCGCAAATATGCTGCAGAAAATAACTGCGAGGTATTTGTAATCTGTGCCCAGATTGAGCAGGAGATCGCAGAACTGGATGATGACGAGAAGCAGGAGTACTTAGATGCGCTTGGTCTTAGTGAGTCTGGCCTGGACAAGCTGATTGCTGCAAGCTATCGTCTGCTGGGCCTGATCAGTTACCTGACTTCCGGTGAGGATGAGACCCGTGCATGGACCATCAAGGTTGGCACCAAGGCTCCGCAGGCAGCAGGTAAGATCCACTCCGATTTCGAGCGCGGTTTCATCCGTGCTGAGGTCGTAAACTACCAGGATCTGTTAGACTGCGGCACTTACGCAAAAGCAAAAGAGAAAGGCCTGGTTGGTCTGGAAGGAAAAGATTACGTAGTGAAAGATGGCGATGTGATCCTGTTCCGTTTTAACGTATAAGAGACAGCCTAACTGGGATGCAGGTGTGAAACAGAAGCAGACAACAAATCGTAAAACAGCATTTTAATATGAAGAACGTATAAAAGAGCGTATGGATCCGTGGGGGTTAACCGAATCCATACGCTTTTTTGCATGAAGGAAAATGTTCGGTAAAAGTTTCTAAGGAATATGCTTGCTCTACTCGTCGTCTTCGCCGTTATCCGGTGGCAGGATCTGGTTTAACAGAATTGCTGCCAGGGTTGTAACAACAACGGCCAGGGTGAAGATGGCAACAGCCTAGTATAATCCACGATAATTACCGATCCATTACACGCAGGATAAATTTTTATGTGCAAGGAAGCTGAATGAGGCGATCCTGGATCTTGTAAGCTTTATGCGCCTTAAAAAAGCCTGGGAAGACTTAAACTACGGAAATATTGTAATGGGATATAATATGGCAGTGGACAGTGATCAGGTTATCAAAAGGCAGTATCTCATCCACGAAAAACTGTTAAGTGCCTGTAAAACAGGTACTACCGCCCAGGTGGAACAGGCTATTGCAGATCATTATCTTGGGGGCGTGGAGAAGCTGATACAGAAAGTGGACAAAAAGCACGAAAAGTAAATAAAGACATATAACGCATTAAAAAAGCAGTGAAACCGGAAAGAACAATATGGTTTTACTGCTTTTTACGTTGATAGAAAAAATGAAATCCAGCACTGCAAATGGTGACAATTAATATAGATTCTGTTATAATTTTTTAAGTAAGGGGTGGAAAATGGAATTGTCTGTTCACGCGAGGAAAATAGTAATCATGAAAAAAAGCAATGTGTGGAAAAAAACAGAATGGGCCGGTTTAATCTGTATATTTTTTATCCTGATGGTTTTGATACGTATGTTATGGAATTCAGGGGCAGATGGAGAAATGGCAGATATCCGTTCTGTCAGCAGTGGCTGGTATCAGATAGTAGATGGAAAAGAAGAGGCATTTGATCTTCCTGCCATGCTTAAGGCAGATCAGGATGGAAAGATCATGCTTTATAATAATACACTGACTCTGGAAGATAAAAATAAGGTCCTGTCAATAAACGGTCTTCAGGATCAGCCGGAAGTGTGGATGGGAAAACAGTGTCTGTTCCGGTATGAAGAAAACGATTTTCTGAAGAATGACCAGATGAAGGGAAAAATGTGGGCAGATGTGTGGCTGACAGAAGATACAGGAAAAGAGCCGGTCTGCCTTGTTTATGAAAGCAATAACAGAGCCTCCCTTTATATGCAGGCACCTGTTTTAGGAAGCTTTCCGGCAGTCGCACAGAAGCATTTCCAGGAATCTGTATTTTCATTTCTCATGATCCTTGGAATGTGGGGAACGGGAATTGTTTCTGCTATTGTTTTCTGGTATATGAAAGCCCATCATATTGTTGAAAAGCGTTTTCTGGATGCATCATTGTTTATGTTCATCTGTGGCCTGTGGTGTTATCTGGACTCAGGTTTTTATCAGATGTACGGAAATCATGGTGCTGTTGGGATGGTTCTTTCTTTTTATGCATTTATTCTTATGTCAGTTCCAATGCTCTGGTTTGTGCAGAATACAATAAGTGAGAAAGTACGGTGGGTCCCGCAGGTGTGGATCTTCCTTCTTTATGGAAATGCCATTTTACAGGGAATACTAAATATCCTGTTTCATATCCCATTTGTGCATATGCTGTTTTTAACACACATTATGCTGTTTTCCGGGGTTATATCCATGATCTATCTTCTGTGGAAAGAATACAAAAGAAGTGAAGCGGAAGAAATTCTGTTTTGCCTGAGGGCATTTGCTACATTGGGAGTCAGCGGTGTGACAGCCCTTATTTTATACTGGGTATATTCAATCTACTGGTATGATATGGTCTTTCAGGCAGGAATCTTTTTATATACATCGATCCTGTTCTGGCATTTGCTGCAAAAAACATCCAGAGACAGTCAGTTCAGGATGGAGCAGCTGGTCTATGAAAAAATGTCAATGGAAGACAGAATGACTGGATTAAAAAACAGGAAAGCATTTGAAAAATACATAAAAGAGATCCAGGAAGGAAAGCTCCGGCTTGAGAATGCACTGCTTTTATTTATAGAGATAACAGGACTGAAACAGATCAACGATGTCTACGGACTGAAGACAGGAGATGAATCAGTGATCCAGACAGCCCGGTGTATCCAAAAGGCAGCAGATAGTGACCAGAGGCATAAGATAGAAAGTTTCCGCATTGGCGGTACGGAGTTTGCAGTGATCGTAATGGATCCCCAGATACAGCCGCAGGAGCTGGAATGCCTCCTTGAAAATGAAGTGAAAAAGGAAATGGAAAACAGGTATTATATTTCTTTACAATTCGGATATGGTTATCTGAAAAATGAGGATGGGACACGAAATACAGTAAGTGACTGGAAACGTCAGGCAGATCACATGCTGCAAAGAACAAAGGGGACTATTTATGATGATGTATAATGCAGATTTTTTGATCGCAGCAGTGGTCATATTGCTGTTGGTATTGAGAAATTTCCTGGATCAGAAAAGGGCAGAGGATTTAAATAGCAGGGTATTTCTTTTCTTTGCAGTTATTGGGATCCTGGATGTGATCGCTGAATTAGTAAGCAATTATTATATAACTTCAGGAGATGGGGATTTTGGCCTGGCTGCAGTGGTGACTACAACTATTTTTTATCTGTTTCAGGCATTGCTTCCATATACGCTTCTTTGTTATATTATGACATTGCACGATAATAAGCTTATCTCGGTGAAAAAGATGCTGCTGGCTGGTATTGCAACTATTTTACTGGCCAGTATTGTGCTTACCAATCCCTTTACTGAAAAACTGTTTTATTTTGATGTATCAGCCGGATATGTGGAAGGACCATGGTACAGACTGATGTATTACAGTGCTCTTTTCCATCTGGCAGTGATTTTGATCCTTGTTATCTCCTGGAGAAAAGAATTTGGCCCTCAGAAAATAAAGGTGATCCTGGATATCCTGATCCTGTGCGGATGCGGGGTGGTGATCCAGCTTTTGCATTCCCCTCTGCTGATGACAGGTTTTGGCATGAGTCTTGGAATACTGACTCTGTTTCTTACTATCAATAATCCAAATGCGAACCGGGACAGCCTTACAGGAGTATATAATCACCTTTATCTTACCAGAAGGAGCGATGAACTGATCGCAGCAGGAAAATCCTTCCATATCATCACAATATACCTTTACCAGCTAAAGCATATCAATAAAGTTGCCGGAGTTGAAGGCGGTGATTATATTCTGCAGCTTACAGCAAAAAAACTGGAAGAACTGTGTGGAAACCGGGTTTTCCGTATTACGGGAAAACGTTTTTTAGTTCTGACTATGTCATTGCCGGAGTATGAGTATTATATTACCCAGATAAAGAAGATGTTTGAAACAGATATGCAGTTGGATGCAGACAGCAGTAAACCTGCAACGCCTGTGGTTCTCAGTGGGATCGTCCATGGGCAAAAGCTTGGTACCAGCGGGCTGATGCTGGAATATGCAGAGTATCTGGAATCATTATCTATGCAAAATGGCATGATAGAGGTGATACAGGATGATCAGCAGACCATGGATGGCTTTTTATATAATAAAAAAGTAGAGCAGTATCTGCACACGGCTATTGCCCAGGATCTTTTTGAAGTATATTATCAGCCAGTTTATTCTACAGCGAAAAATGATTTTGTTACACTGGAAGCATTAAGCCGTCTGCATCATCCGGAGTTGGGCTGGATCGCACCGGATGTTTTTATACAGATCGCAGAAAAAAATCATATGATCGAACAGATTACAGATCTGCAATTTAAACGCATCTGTATGTTTATAAATGAACACCGGGATCTGATGAAGAAGCTTTTTAATATAAAAGTAAATTTATCTTCCCTGGATTTGATGCGCAGTGACTGCAGTAGCCATTTTATCCGTATGATGGATGATATGGATATCCACCATGACTGGATACAGTTTGAGATCACAGAAACGGTTGCTACAGAATACAATGCAGGATTAGGAATGGTAATAGATGGGTTTATGGCTGCCGGGGTCAGACTGTGTCTGGACGATTTTGGTTCTGGATATGCAAACCTGAATACAGTCATGAGACTGCCATTTTCTGCCATCAAGATAGATAGAACCCTTCTTTTTGATATATGTAATGATAAAAAACGTGCCATGTTCTATCAGAGTATTGTTGAAACCTTCCGCCGGATGGGTTACAGCATAGTTTCAGAAGGAGTAGAGACAGAAGAGGAAATGAGTCTGTTAAGAAGATGGGGTGTAGATATGATCCAGGGATATTATTTTTCCAGACCACTTCCAGTGGATGAGCTGCTTAAACTGCTGAACATGTGATGCTTTTCCTTTTCCGTATACATACGCTGGTCTGCAAGGATACGGATCTCATTAGCAGTAGATGCATCATTGGGATAGGCGGCGTATCCACAGCTGGAACCAACATACAGAGTTTTTCCGTCAATATCAAAAGGAGCGCAGAGCCGGTTTTGTATCTGTTCCTTAATCCTGCAGCAGAGACTTTCATCAAATTCAGCACACACTACCAGGCTGAATGTTAGCGTCGGGTAGAATCGACCACCCTGCGCCGCATCAGCAAAACGGGTTTTATTGACAAACCCTGATTTCATATGAAACTTCCTTTCTTGCTGAATTCCATTAAGACCGGCCAAGATAGCGGGTTACGCACTGGTTTGCTTTTTCGGTGATCTTATCCTCATCAACACCGGTCAGGCGTCCTTCGCGGACAACGACCTTGCCGTTTACTACGGTGTAATCGACATTGCCTTTAAAACCAACGGTGCCCAGCATTGAGCTGACATCAAACTGTGCTCCGGTCAGGGCCAGGCGGTCCATGTTGATCATAAAGAAGTCTGCGGCCATGCCTTCGGCAATCTGGCCGATGTCATCACGTCCGAGAATGGAAGCGCTTCCGCGGGTGGCGTGGAAACGCATGCCGAGGGCGTCAACAGCAGCGAACTGGGAATCCAGCAGATCCATGCCGGTTCCGGTCGGGAACACATAATGATGATCCAGACAACAGGTACATCCTGTTTTTAACAGCTCGCCCATTCCGGTTAAGGAACTGTAATAAACGCTGTCCGGATTCAAATTTTTCCAGATTTCATATAAAGTTTTAAGCCATGGGAATAATTCCATGTTCTGAACTTCGGGTAAGTTTCGACTGAATGTCTGATATAAGTGATGGTGGGTATTGATCAACCCCGGATACATCACCATATGAGACCCATCGATCACATCATCCGCTGTCTGTACATCGGTTCCGATGGATTTGATAACTCCATCTTCGACGTAAACATTCACCCCTTTCAGCACGCGGTTATCGTCGTCACAGGTAACCAGATACTTTACGTTTTTGATCAGCAGTGTCATAAATAAATACCTCCTACATGACATACTCCCCCAGCCTTCTCAGATGCCGGAGGGAAACCCCTGCATATGATATAAGTCTGGTATACTGCCTGATCAAGGCTATGTTTTAAACAGCTTGTAATATGATGTCAAGGTACACTTGTTTGTTACGCGTTTAACTTTATCGTGGGGATTATTGAAAAACAATGTCAAAAGAACACAAAGAATTTAAAGAAAAAACGTGAAAATGCACAAAACATAATCGATATATAACAAAAAAGCTCCGGTTCCACACACCCAGGAACCGAAGCTTTTTATGATCATTTATAATATTCCAGTCTTATGATTAAGCCATTGCGTTTACAGCTTTAGAGAGGCGGGAAACCTTTCTGGAAGCGGTATTCTTGTGGTATACACCCTTGGTGCAAGCCTTATCGATCTCGGAAATAGCAGCAACTAAAGCGGTCTGTGCAGCAGCCTTATCAGCAGCGGTTACAGCAGCCTCTACCTTCTTGCAAGCGGTTTTCACTTTAGAACGGATAGCTTTGTTTCTTGCAGCCTTGGTCTCGTTTACTAAGATTCTCTTTTTAGCAGATTTAATGTTAGCCAATCTGGGCACCTCCAATTAAACAAAAATTTTATTCATAGTCTTTGGTTTGCATCAAAGTCTGGACACGGACAGTTCAATGTAAACATACTATTGCATTCTACCTAATCCGGCACAAAATGTCAATACATAAATTGCTTATTTTTGCGAAAAAATAAGGAAAATCGAGTTGATAAAGTGGAATGCGGCAGGCGTAGAATAAGCGGGAAAAGAACATGTCCTGGAAAAGAATGAAGCGCATGCAGATATGGAAAAGAGGTAACGCATAATGAGAAGAAATAAAGAAGCAAAGCAGAAAAAACCGGATCCCAGGAATTATTCGGATTTCGAGGTCCGCACGGACCTTGCCGTGGAGGAACAGGAGCGGTTCCCGGGAGATGGCGGGGAAATCTCCGGTGTTTCCCTGCGGAAATGGCGGGAGAGCCATTCGGATATCCGCATGACGGAGGTAAAGATTCTGGATGAGCATGGAGCCGGAATCATGGGAAAACCTGTGGGAACTTACCTGACTCTGGAGGCGGATGTCCTGGCCAAAAAGGACGAGAGTTACCATGAAGAAGTATCCGCAGAACTGGCGGGATATCTGCGCACCCTGATCCGGCAGATGACCGGGAAGCGAGAGACGAAGCTGAACATTCTGGCGGTAGGCCTGGGAAACCAGGATGTGACGCCGGATGCCCTGGGACCGAAGGTGCTGAGCCACCTGCAGATGACCCGGCACCTGCAGGCAGAATACGGAAACGAATTTTGCAAAAAGCATAATCTTCCGGTCTTAAGCGGCATTGCACCCGGAGTCATGGCACAGACTGGGATGGAGACAGCGGAAATTCTGAAGGGAATTATACAGGAGACGAAGCCAGATCTTCTCATCGTGGTGGATGCCCTGGCGGCCCGCAGCATCCGGCGTCTGGGAACGACCATTCAACTTACCGATACGGGGATTCATCCTGGTTCCGGTGTGGGAAACCACAGGAAAAGTCTGACCAGGGAAAGCCTGGGCATTCCGGTATTGGCAGTTGGAGTCCCGACGGTAGTGGGGGCGGCGGCTATTGTGTATGATACGGTGGATGCCATGACCGGGACATTGGAAAAGAATCGGGCTACGTGCGGACTTGGAACCTATGTGGAAGGGCTGGATCCGGAGGAACAGTATCTTCTGATCCGGGAACTTCTGGCACCAGAGTTTGGAAACCTTTATGTGACGCCGCCGGATATTGATGAGCGGATCCGAAGCTTAAGCTATACCATTTCGGAAGCAATTCATGAGGCGGTATTCCCTGAAGATAAGGAATAAGATAATTGTTAACTATAAAAATATTTCAGGTTGACAATTGGAGCGGGGGTTGCTATACTGGGATCGTTTTTAGCAGGAAAAAATACCGGAAAGGAGACGAAGCAATGCAGCAGGAACGGCTGATGGTGCTGGAAAAAGCACTTTCCGGACTTCCCGGATACCGGGGCTGGATGATCGGAAAATGTCATTTTTCATTTGGAAGGGAAGGAAAACCAGTGGAAGCACCTGAGCATTTGCAGCAGGGCTGTCATCTTGATGTGCTGCGCTCGGACCAGCGGTTAGTGGAGGTGGAAGTTGCAAATCCGGCAACGGGAGACCAGCTTAGGGTGATGCTTGCAGGCGCAGCTCTCAAAGGGAAAAACGGGACAGACAGAGCAGCACCGGAAGCTGCCGGAAGTCAGCGGTTGGATAAGGGACTGGATCCCGGTCAGGCAATAGCGGAGAGACAACAGCAGGCCGTGAAAGCGAAACTTCATCAGGAAACAGGCGGAGTGCTTCTGGTAACGCTGGAAGAAATAAGAGCGTACCTGCATGCTTCCGGGGACAGTAACCCCATTCACCGCGGTGAAGCGGCTGTGGTTCCCGGATTTCTCATGGTGAACCGCATCCTGGAAGGATATGGGGACTGTAGCGGGGCATCGGTCCGGTTTTACCTGCCTCTCCGGTGCAAAGAACCGGCAAAGCTGGTGGAACAGAAAACAGGAGAACACAGCCGGACTGTGGAGCTTTTCACGGACCGGGGACGCATCCTGCAGATGAAGCTGCAGGAGAAGGACGAAGGAGGAGAACAATTATGAACACAGCAGCCAGAACAACGGCAAAGAAAGAGACAATCTGGACGACATTTGGAATCACCACCATGGCACTGATGACGACCATGCTGATCGTTTCCACTTACATAAAGATTCCGCTTCCATTTTCCACTGCCAGCATCACGGCCCAGACCCTGGTAGTCAATCTGATCGGCATGCTGTTTGCTCCGCTTCAGATCGTGGCAATCATGGCAAGCTGGATCCTCTTAAGTGTTCTGGGAATCGGCGGATCTCTCGGAAAGCTTCTGGGACCGGCCGGCGGATACCGTTACGGCAACGCAGTGGCAGCCATCCTCATTTCCCTGTTCTGCCGGAAAGTAAAGAATTTAAAGGCCCAGACCGCATTTCTGATTTTTGTGGGAATTCCGGTAATCTACCTGTTTGGCGCAGTTCAGATGAAGGTAGTGACCAACCAGCCGTGGCCGGCCATTATGGTGCAGGCAGTGATTCCGTTTATTCCGCTGGATGTGGTGAAGTGTTTCGTGGCAGCAGGTCTTGCAAAGATTCTGCGCCGTGTTGTACCGCAGTTTTAAAGAAACAATCCACAGTCTGGAAACAGGGAGAAGGAACATGGAAAAGGTATGGATTCTTGGCGGAATGCGAAGTTTTATCGGTGTGAAAGACCGGATGTACCGGAATGTACCGGCAGAGGTCCTGGGGGCGGAGGTGCTCAGGGCTGTCATTGAAAAATACCAGCTTGCGGAGCCTGATATCGACTTTATCATCGGCGGAAACGCGGTGGGTGGGGGCGGAAATATGACTCGCCTGGCGGCATTGACTGCGGGCATTGATCAGCAGGTTCCGGCGGTAACCCTGGATCTGCAGTGTGGTTCTGCCCTGGAGGCGGTCACACAGGCAGCGGCGAAGATCGAGAGCGGACTGGCAGATTTGGTTCTTGCAGGCGGCATGGAAAGCTCATCCACCCAGCCACTCCGGATGTGGAATCCGAACCATCCGAACTATGAGAATGACAAGGTCTGGACCGTGGCGCAGTTTGTACCGGGGCAGCAGGGTGAGCAGGTCATGCTGGAAGGAGCAGAGCGCACCGCAATATCGGAGCAGGTGAAGAAAGAAGAACAGGACTTCTGGGTGCTGGAGAGCCACCATCGGGCTGCGAAAGCCGCCCAGGAGGGAATTTTATCGGACATCCAGGTATCGGTGGCAGGAAGCCGGAAAGATGAGGGCATCCGTGTCTCCATGAACCAGAAACTCATTGACCGCCTGCCTTATCTTCTGCCGGGCGGTTCCGTGATCCATGCGGCCAATGCCTGCCTCATGCACGATGGCGCGGCCTTTGTGGCGCTTTGCTCGGAAGAGTACGGAAAACGCCATAACCTGACACCGGCTGCGGTGCTGCGTTTTGGAACCGCCGTGGGCGGTGATCCCCTTATGAGTCCGAAAACCACGGTTCTGGCGGTGGAAAAGCTGCTGAAAAAGACCGGGCTTGCTTATGAACAGATCGATGCCTTTGAGGTAAATGAAGCCTTTGCGGTGATTGATGTGCTGTTTGAGCGGGCCTTCCCGGGAACGAGAGAACGCTACAACCGGTTTGGCGGCGCCCTGGCCTATGGACATCCTTATGGAGTTTCAGGAACACTGCTTCTTCTGCATCTTTTGAAATCCCTGGAATCCTGCGACGGGCATTACGGCATCTGTTCCGTGGCGGCGGCTGGCGGCATCGGCAGCGCAATTCTGGTGGAGCGGATATAAAACAGGTGGACAGATGTGAAAGAAGGCAAAGAATATGTTGACAAATTATCTGGAAATGATTCAGTCTGTGGAGCGGGACCGGGAGGCCCTGCTCTTTTCTGACCATGTTTATACTTATGGAAATCTGGCGGATTTGGCGCTGGAAAAACAAAAGCAGTTCCATCTGGAAAATGGAAAACCGCAGCTTGTTGTGATCCGGGAAGAGTCCATCCTGAAGCAGCTTACATCCTTTCTGGCCTGTCAGGGAACCGGGGCAGTGCCTCTGATTGTTCCGGGTGACGTGACAGTTCCGGACACTTTTTTTGAAATAGAAATTCCGGAGGGCGCCTGCATGGCAGTCATGACCTCCGGCACTACCGGGAGCGGAAAGCTGTTGTTCCGTACCTTTGAGAGCTGGTACGGATATTTTGCAACCCAGAACCAGATCTTTGGCATTCATTCAGAAAGCCGCCTTTTCGCCCAGGGAAGCCTGGCCTTTACCGGTAATCTGAACCTGTATCTGGGGCAGCTTTCTGCCGGAGCAGCAGTGATTGCCTGCGATGTGTTTGATCCGAGACTCTGGAAACGCCAGTTGGAAGCGTGCCTGGCAGACGGAATTTATCTGATCCCGGCAAAGCTGCGGGCGTTAAAGCAGGTGTATGAGCGGGAACGGGAACCAGAAAAACGGAAGAACCAGCACATCAGGCTGATCTTAAGCGGTTCCCAGAGCTTTGGCGGCGCGGAGGCGCGGGCAGTTCAGGCGGTATTCCCGGAGGCAGACCTGATCTTGTATTACGGAGCCAGCGAACTGAGCTATGTAAGTTATGTGCACGGCCGGGATATGGGGGAGGATAAGACTCTGATCGGCAGAAACTTCCCGGGAGTTGCCATTCGCCTGGAGGACGGTGAGATCCATGTGACAACGCCCTGTGGAGTGATAGACGCGGACCCGGATGCCTTTGCCGGAGACTACGGCCACTGGGACGAGGCGGGCAACCTTTACTTTGACGGCCGCCGGGATGATATCTGCAATATGAATGGAAGAAAAGTTTCATCCGTGCGGGTGGAAAATGCCCTGCTGGATGTGCCAGGCGTGAAGGAGGCTGCGGTGAAAGCAGCCTCCAGAGGTGGTCACGATATGCTGATGGCCTGGGTGGTTCTGGACCCACCGACAGCCGGAGCAGGCACGGAAGCGGAGGGACAGCAGCCAGAGCAGGAAATAAAACGAAAGCTGCGCGCCCATCTGGCCGGAAAGCTTTCTGCCAGTGAGATCCCGCAGAAAATCACATTTCTGGAAGCACTTCCGAAAAATGAGAGCGGAAAAGTCCGGAAACGCGATCTGATATAAAAAATACAGCATATTGGTAACTTGTCATGCCGCGGATTCTATGTTATATTGGTATCCGTGGCATTTTGCCAATTTACGAGAGAAAAGAGAGAAAAGAGAGAAAAATGTTACAGTATCTGATCGTATGCCCGCTGGTATTCTTGGCGGGATTTGTTGACTCCATAGCAGGGGGAGGCGGACTGATCTCCCTTCCGGCCTACATCATTGCCGGAGTTCCGGCGCATTTTGCCATTGGCACCAACAAAATGTCGTCTACGCTGGGAACCAGTGTTTCCACCTGGAGGTATCTGAAAAATGGATATCTGAAGGGAAAAAACCTGATCCAGACAGCCGTGTGTGCCTGCCTGACAGCGCTGCTGGGTTCTTATATCGGTTCCAGCCTGTCTCTTCTGGTGAGCGACAACGTGATCAAGCATATGATGATGGTGGTGCTGCCAATTGTGGCTTTTTATGTGCTGCGCAACAAAAATATGGGAGCGGATGACGGAAAAACGAAGCTCTCATCCAGAGCAGTGCTTTTCATCAGTGTGCTGGCATCGTTTGTGATCGGCATGTACGATGGTTTTTACGGGCCGGGAACCGGAACCTTTTACCTGCTGGTACTGACCGGAGCCGCGCATCTGAATGTGCGCGAGGCATCGGCCCTGACCAAGGTGCTCAATCTGACCTCCAACGTGATGGCTCTGGCGAACTTTCTGCTTAACGGAACGGTTTACTATGGCCTGGGGCTGGCAGCAGCCGTGTTCTGCATTGCCGGTCATTACATTGGATCCGGCCTGGTAGTGAGCAACGGGCAGAAAATTGTCCGTCCGCTGATCCTGGTGGTGCTGGTTATTTTATTTGTAAAGATTTTAATGGGAATCTGATCATAATGTACATATCAATAAAAGGAGAATTTCTATGAAGTGGACCAAATTTACCTTAAAGACCACGACCGAGGCTGTAGACCTCATCAGCAGCATGCTGGACGAGATCGGCATTGAGGGCATTGAAATCGAGGACAATGTACCGCTGTCTGACGCAGATACCAAGGGCATGTTCATCGACATCCTTCCGGAGCTTCCGCCGGATGACGGCACCGCAAAGGTTAGCTTTTATGTGGAAGATTTAAGCAATCTGGAGAATATCATCCATCAGGTGAACGCAGGCCTCGATGAGATTGCGGAGTTTGTGAACGTGGGCGAGCGCACCTTAAGCGTATCCGAGACGGAGGATAAGGACTGGATCAACAACTGGAAACAGTACTTCAAACCGTTTACCGTAGATGACATCCTCATCAAGCCAACCTGGGAGACCATCCCGGAGGAGCACAAGGACAAGCTGCTCATCCAGATCGATCCGGGTACCGCGTTTGGTACCGGCATGCATGAGACTACCCAGCTCTGCATCCGCCAGCTGCGCAAGTATGTGAATGCGGACTCTGAGATCATTGATGTGGGAACCGGCAGCGGCATTCTGGGTATTGCGGCCTTAAAGCTGGGCGCAAAGAGTGTATTCGGCACCGATCTGGACGAGAATGCCATCGTGGCCGTGGGCGAGAACCTGGAATCCAACAACATTCCGGCAGACCGCTTCCATGTGGTTCAGGGCAACATTATTGATGACAAGAACATTCAGGACCAGGCCGGTTACGAGTGCTATGACATTGCGGTAGCCAACATTCTGGCTCCGGTCATCATCATGCTGCAGGGTGAGATCTGCAAACACATCAAGCACGGCGGCATGTTCATTACCTCCGGCATCATTAACACCAAGGAGCAGGACGTCAAAGACGCCATGAACGCCAATCCGGAGCTTGAAATCGTGGAAACTACTTACCAGGGCGACTGGGTATCCATCACCGCCCGCAGAAAATAAGGAGCAGCAGCGTGTATCATTTTTTTGTAACACCGGCGCAGATCATGGATGGCTATGCCGTGATCACCGGTCAGGACGTGAACCATATCCGCAATGTCCTGCGGATGAAGGCAGGAGAGCAGGTGGGAATCCGTGACGGTATTTCCCGCAGCTATATCTGCGAGCTGGAAACCATCGGTGAGGATGAGATCCGGGCAAAAATCCTGACAGAAGACACCGACTTAAGCGAACTTCCGGCAGAATTATATCTGTTCCAGGGCCTGCCTAAGAGTGATAAAATGGAGCTTATCATCCAGAAGGCTGTGGAGCTGGGCGTACATGAGGTCATTCCGGTGGCAACCCGCCGCGCGGTGGTGAAGCTGGACCGGAAGAAAGAGGAGTCCAAGTTAAAACGCTGGAATGCCATTGCGGAGAGCGCGGCCAAACAGTCCGGCCGCATGATGATCCCGCAGGTGCACAGCGTACTGACCATGAAAGAGGCCTTTGCCTACGCGAAAGGGTTTGACGTGAATCTGATCCCCTATGAGCTGGCAGAGGGCATGAAAGAAACCAAAGCCATTCTGGAACAGGTAAAGCCCGGCATGCGTGTGGGTATCTTTATCGGCCCGGAAGGCGGTTTTGACGTAGAGGAAGTGGAAACAGCCATGGCGGAAGGCATTCATCCCATCACTTTGGGACGGCGCATCCTGCGGACCGAGACCGCGGGCATGACCATGCTTTCTATCCTGATGTTCCAGTTAGAGCAGTAAGTGTTATAGGTTATAGGAGATAGAATGGAAGCATATTTTGATAATTCAGCTACCACAAAGGTCCTCGACAGTGTAAGGGACATTGTGGTGAAAACAATGACAGAGGACTACGGCAATCCGGCTGCCAAGCACCGCAAGGGCATGGAGGCAGAGCAGTACATCCGCGACGCGAGAAAGATCATCGCGGATACCATGAAGGTGCAGGAAAAGGAAATCCTGTTTACCTCCGGCGGTTCCGAGTCCAACAACATGGCCCTGATCGGTACAGCCTGGGCGAATCAGAGAGCGGGAAAGCACATCATCAGCACCTCCATCGAGCATCCGTCCGTCTACAATCCACTGGGCGTGATGGAGGAGCTTGGCTTTGAGGTGACCATTCTTCCGGTCGACCACGACGGCCATATCAGCCTGAAGGAACTGGAGGAGGCCATCCGCCCGGATACCATCCTGGTTTCCACCATGTATGTGAACAATGAAGTGGGAGCTGTGGAACCGGTGGAGGAGATCTCAAAGATCATCAAAGCAAAGAACCCGTCCACTCTGTACCATGTGGATGCCATTCAGGCTTATGGCAAGTATGTCATCCGCCCGAAAAAGCAGGGCATTGACCTGCTTTCTGTCAGCAGCCATAAGATTCACGGACCGAAGGGTGTGGGATTCTTATACATCCGTAACGGCGTGAAGATTAAACCCCTCATCTATGGCGGAGGCCAGCAGGCCGGCCTGCGCTCCGGCACTGAGAATGTTCCGGGTGTGGCAGGATTTGGCGCTGCAGCAAAAGAGATGTACACGAACCACGCGGAAAAAATACAGAAACTCATCGAACTGAAGGATTACATGACGGACCGCCTGGGTGAGATTGAAGGAACGGTCATTAACAGCAAAAAGGGCGAGGCAAGCGCACCGCAGATCGTCAGCGTCAGCTTTGAGGGCGTGCGCAGCGAGGTGCTTCTGCATGCGCTGGAGGATAAAGGTGTTTACGTTTCTTCCGGTTCCGCATGTTCCTCCAATCATCCGGGTATCAGCGGAACCTTAAAGGGCATCGGCGTGGCCCAGAAGCTTCTGGATTCCACCATCCGCATGAGCTTTGGGATGTTTAACACAAAAGAAGAAGTTGATTACACCATTGATGTATTAAAGGAGCTGGTTCCGGTCCTGCGCCGTTACCAGAGAGGATAAGAAAGGAAAAAGTATGGTATACCAGTCATTTTTGATTAAGTACGCAGAGATCGGTACCAAGGGCAAGAACCGTTACCTGTTTGAGGACGCGCTCATCAAACAGATCAAGAACGCGCTCAAAAAAGTGGAGGGTTCCTTCATTGCCTCCAAGGAGTCCGGACGTATCTACGTGCAGGCTCTCAGCGAGTACGATTACGACGAAGTAATCGATGCCTTAAAAAAGGTATTCGGCATTGCCTGGATCTGTCCGATGCTCCAGCTGGAAGATAAGGATTATGAGAATTTAAAGAAGGTCGTTGTGGATTATATCGACCAGGTTTACCCGGACAAGCATTTTACGTTCAAGGTAGACTCCAGACGCGCGGACAAGAATTATCCGGTGCGTTCCGAGCAGATGAACTGCGATTTCGGTGAGGTAATCTTAAACGCGTTCCCGGAGACCTCCGTAGATGTGCACCATCCGGACGTTCTGGTGCATGTGGAAATCCGCAAAGTTGTGAACATTTACTCCCTGATGATCCCGGGTCCGGGCGGCATGCCGGTGGGAACCAACGGAAAGGCAACCTTGCTTTTATCCGGCGGCATCGACAGCCCGGTGGCAGGCTACATGATCGCAAAGCGCGGCGTGAAGATCGACGCGGTTTACTTCCATGCTCCGCCATACACCAGCGACCGCGCAAAACAGAAGGTTGTGGATCTGGCAAAGCTGGTAGCACGCTACTCCGGCCCGATTCCGCTGCATGTGGTAAACTTTACCGACATTCAGCTGTACATTTACGAGCAGTGCCCGCATGAGGAGCTGACCATTATCATGCGCCGCTATATGATGAAGATTGCTGAGGAGATCGCGAAGAAGAGTGATTCCCTGGCCCTCATCACCGGCGAGAGCATTGGTCAGGTGGCTTCCCAGACCGTACAGTCCCTGGCAGCTACCAATGAGGTCTGCACCATGCCGGTATTCCGCCCGCTGATCGGTTTTGACAAGCAGGAGATCATTGATATTTCCGAGAAGATCGGCACCTTTGAGACCTCTATTCAGCCATTTGAGGACTGCTGCACCATTTTTGTTGCAAAGCATCCGGTAACGAAGCCGAACTTAAACATCATTCATAAGTCCGAGACAAAACTGGAAGAGAAGATTGATGAGATGGTGCGGACCGCGCTGGAGACAGAAGAAGTCATCTGGTGTGACTAGTATAATCCACAATAATTATCCGCCCCTTTCACTTGTCTAAATTTCCATCTGCCGCGTCAGCTTCAATCGACGA
>NZ_JBBMFJ010000043.1:0-19884 GCF_040096075.1 Ventrimonas faecis | reverse complement strand
CAATGGGATTTTTGCCTGCAAGCCCATGTTTTCATACGGTCAGCGCAGTGAATGCGCAGACCTACTGAACAGTTACGATTTCTTCAACACAGGTCCTGTGTGCGCGCCACCCGTTCTTTCCTCCTCTCTTCTCTGTTTCTGTATCCCCATACATTATACTGAAAACAAAAAAGAGAATTCCGCGCTCATGCGAAATTCTCTGCTTGTTTTTTCTTTCCGGAGCAGCACACAGTCGCATGAATCTTCCGGGTTTTCCCCGGTTCATGTAACTATGTAGTCAACTCTTTACGGCAGTTGGTAGAAACTCTGGACCCATTTCCAGAATATACATATCGTCACCTGTTTTATGAAGTTGTTGTTATTATAGCTTTTGAAACATGGAAAGTATACGGACAAAGCTTCTCAAAAAGCCCGGCACATTTCGGCATAATTGCTGATTTTTACATGTCATATGTCCTTTTCTTATACAAGTTTAACACTGTATTCAAAAAAAGTCAAATGTCCTTTTCTTCCGCAGTCCGAAGCAGTCCGGCCTGAATCGTCACACCAATGGCCACCGGTGCCATAGCCGCCACCGTTCCCATGGAAGTTCCATTATTTCCGGCTGACATGCGCGTCCAACGCGGCCTTCAGCTGTTCCATGGCCTTCACGACCGTAGCCCGCGGACACGCGATGTTGAAGCGCTCAAACTGTGCCGTCTCCGGTCCGAATACCTTGCCGCAGTCCAACCATAATTTTGCTTCCTCTACCATCAGATGTTCCAGTTCCTCATCGGTGAAGCCATAGCCGGAAAAATCCACCCAGGTCAGGTAGGTACCCTCCGGCTCCACAAAATGCGCCTTCGGGAAGTTCTCCTTCACAAACGCACGCATGTATTCCATGTTTCCGGTCAGATACTCCAGAAGCTCGTCCACCCACTGGGCTCCTTTTGTATACACCGATTTCACAGCCACCTGTCCCATCACACTTCCCTGGCTGTAGCCGGCTGCCGCGTTGGCTTTGCGGTATGCCGCGCGAAGCTCCGGATTCGGGATGATGATATTGGCCGGCTGGAATCCTGCCACATTAAAGGTCTTGCTGGGTGAGGTGTAAAGCACCAGATTCTCCTGATATTTCTCATCCAGAGTCATAAAACTGGTGAAATGATAGCCCGGATACACAAAATCACAGTGGATTTCATCGTCCATGATGATCACATGGTGGCGCAGGCAGATGTCTCCCATGCGCTCCAGTTCTTCCTTTGTCCACACGCGTCCCACTGGATTGTGCGGGTTGCAGAGCAGGAATAACTTTACCTGGTTTTCCACAATTTTCCGCTCAAAATCCTCGAAATCCACGGTGTAACGGCCATTCTCGTAGTGAAGCTGGTTATTGATGAACACACGCCCGTTATCCTCAATGACTTCCCGGAACGGATAATACACCGGCTGCTGGATAAGGATGGCATCACCTTCCTTCGTAAATGCCTTTACGCCGGTGGCAAGGCCGTACACAACGCCGCAGCCCACCGTCACCGTCTCCGGTTCTATATGGTAGCCATGACGGGTGAAAAACCAGTGGTCCAGGGCATCGTAATACTCCTTGTCCGGATCGGTGTAGCCAAAAATTCCGTGATCGATCCGCGCCCGGAAATCCGCAAGAATCTCCTCCGGAAGCTGAAAATCCATATCTGCCACCCACAGTGGTAAGAGGTCATCGCGCCCTTTGCGCTTCATGCCAAAGTCATATTTTAAACAGCTTGTTCCTGTTCTGTCTACTACTTTATCAAAATTGTATGTTTTTCCCATTGTCCAGTCCTTAGTCTTTTCCTATTTTCTTTCTGCTTCTGTGCCCTACGCCTTTCCGTTCCACTCACTGAGCTTATTTAAAGCTTCCTTGCTTCCGGAAATGTAGGCAATGTCACCTTTCTTAAACGCGTAATCCGGTGTAATGGTCTCGATCAGTTTTCCATCGTTCTCCACCGCGATGATGTTGACGCCAAACCGGCCGCGCAGGTTGGCCTCCACAACGGTCTTTCCCACACTGCGCTCCGGCATGATCATCTTGGAAATGTTCAGCTTCTCGCTTAACTGAATAAAATCCAGCATGCGGACTGCCTCCAGACGATGTGCCAGACGCACTGCCATGTCGCGCTCCGGGTATACCACCTGGGCGCCGATCTTCTCCAGAATCTCACCGTGTTCCATGCTGGATGCCTTGGAAATGACAGTCGGCACACCCAAACTTACCAGATTCAGCGTCGTCAGAATGGAAATATCCAGCTGTTCACCGATGCAGACCACCGCCACATCGCAGTTCTGCACACCAGTCTCTGACAGGGTCTTTTTGTCCAGTGCGTGCACCACATAAGCATTTTCCGTATACTCCCGCAGCTCCCGCACTTTTTCCTCTTCCTTATCCAGCACCACCAGATCTGCCCCGGCTGCTGCCAGCTCCAGAGCCAGCGCATGTCCGAAACGGCCAAGACCGACAATTCCGTAGGTATTCTTTTCATTACTTTTCTTTTTGAACATTCTGCTTTCCTCCATGTCCCATTTTCATTCCATGCCGGCATCTTTCACCTCTGCCGGCTCTTCCCATTTTCCGCTTATCCGATCGCGATATTTCCCTCCGGGAAGCTTACCCTCTCACCCTTGGTAAAATACCACAGGGACGCAATGGTCAGCGGTCCCAGCCTTCCAATAAACATGATCAGAATGGTCAGAAGTTTTGCCGCATCACAAAGTCCCGCGGAAATTCCGGTGGAAAGTCCGGCAGTACCAAAGGCACTGCTCATCTCAAACAGCGCATCCAGAAACGGAACACCCGGCTCTAAGATCACCAGAATGTAAGTTCCCGTCAGCACAATGCCAAGGGCCAGCAGCGTGATGACTGCCGCCTTGCGAAACGCGTCTGCCGGAACCGCGTAGCGAAATGCCTTCTCCGAGGTATTGGTAGCCGAAGAACGGATTCCCTCAAACAGCACATAACAGGTGGTGGTCTTGATACCGCCTCCGGTAGACCCCGGGGAAGCGCCGATCACCATCAGCACAATGACCGTCAGAAGTCCTGCGCCGGAAAAAGATCCCAGCGGAAATGTGGAAAATCCTGCGGTTCTTGCGGACACACTGGTAAAGAAGGCCCCCAGCCACGTAATGTCTTCGGTCAGCTTTAACAGCACCGTGCCTGCTGCCGTCAGCACCAGGCTCATAAACAGTACGACCTTAGTGTGCATGGAAAACTTTTTCCAGCGAAACCGTTTTTCGATGACTTCGCGAATCACCAAAAAGCCAATTCCTCCCAGAATAACCAGTGCGCAGGTTACCAGATTTAAGAACACATCATCCTGGTACGGAATCAGATTCTGCCCTCCGCCCAGAATATCAAATCCGGAGTTATTGAAGGACGCCACCGCATGAAACACACTGACTCCCACTGCCTTTAACGGCGTAAATCTTTTCCGGAATACCAGAAAGCTCAAAGCCGCCCCCACCAGTTCAAAAGTCACCGTGGTGAGAAATACCAGCCGGATAAATCGGATCACACCTTTTCCGGAATCCAGATTTGAAGCTTCCCGAATCAGGTTTCTGGCCTTTAAATTGACCTTTTTTCCCATAGCCAGAATCACGCCGGTACCAACCGCAGTTACTCCCAGGCCACCAATCTGGATCAGCATTCCAAGAAAAAACTGTCCAAGCGGGGTAAAGGTATCGCCCGCGTCCACCGTGAGAAGCCCAGTCACGCACACCGCGCTGGTGGACATATAGAGCGCGTCAATGTAGCGCACCGTAACCCCGTCCCGGATGCTGCAGGGCAGACTTAAAAGCACCGATCCGATCAGAATGACCAGCGCAAAACCCAGCGAAATGATCCGTACAGGGGACTGTCTCTTTAGAAAATTCATAATATCGCCTTTCTGTCAGATAAATTTACAAATTACGTAACTGTTCAGTACCCTCACAGTTACCAAATTACTAATGATTATACCATAGCCCCTTCTTTTATGGGATAAATTTTTCATCAACGGTTCTCTTCCTCCGACGCAAAGGCAATGAACTGCTCCATTTCCCGGGTCTTAAACTTATTTTTGTGGTAAAAGATCTGCCGGTACATGGAAATTTCCACGTTATCCACCTTCACGACCGCCAGCGTTCCCTCCCGGATCTGTTTCTGCACCGCAAACAACGGAAGGAAAGAAAGGCCGCGGCTCTGCTCCAGCATCTGGATGATAAAGGCTGTATCACTGATTTCCAGAACCGGAGACAGGGAGCGGTGGCAGGATGCCAGGTACTGATCCAGTGCCTGGCGGTAGTTCGCGTTTTTCTCCGTCAGAAAGAAAGGTTCCTGCAAAATCTCATCCAGAGTTTTGTGCCCGGTACACGCTTCTCTCCAACCTTCCAGCCCAGCGCACGGCACCGTTTCACCAGCTTTCCCGGTGCCAGGACTGCCCTCGCTCCAGAACGATGGGGATGCCACAAACACGATTGGTTCTGCCAGTTCCATGGCCTTCACCCAGTTTTCACTCCAGCGGGGCGCGTCCAGAATGTAGATCATATCCAAAAGATCATGCTCCATCATGCGGATCAGCTCCTCCGGTGTTCCCACCGTGATCTGAAATTTTACCTGGGGATAGCGTTCCCGGAACCGGCTCACAATAGCCGGGAATTTCGCCGTACACAGTGACTCAATCGTACCGATATGCAGCGGATTTTTCAGTTCCTCGTCCTCATGCATGGACAGGCGGGTGCGGTCCACCTCATAAAGGATGGTATTCGCGTGCTCTAAAAATTTCTGTCCCTGGGCCGTTAATACCACCTGCTTTCCCATCCGGTCAAACAGGCGCGTTCCCAGTTCCTTCTCCAGCATGCGGATCTGAACCGTCACCGCCGACTGGGAGTACCCCAGCTGAAGTGCCGCCCTGGAAAAACTCTGGAGCTGTGCGGCCTGAACAAAGGTCTGAAGCTGACGCAGTTCCATGATTGCATCCCTCTCTTCCTTATTTTAGAGTTTCTGTCTAAAACTTCACAATCAAAATTGAATTTTTTTCAACATACTCATGAAAACTATGAATTTGATTCATTCATATCACCATGATATAATGCTCCTGCGAAGACGTCAATCGCTATTTTTATGGAATCTGCACAAAGCTGTGACAGATTCGCGTGAACGATTAACATTTTTGTTATTGGAGGGAATTTACAAATGGAAAAAAAGAAATTTAAAATGGGGCTCGTGCCGAAGCTGATCATCGCGATCATCCTTGGTATCTTATTTGGCCAGTTTCTGCCGGAGGGCTTCTGCCGTCTTGTAGTTACACTGTCCGGATTTTTCAGTAACTTCTTAAAGTTCGTCATCCCGCTCATGATCCTTGCTTATGTGACCATGGGTATCGCAGACCTGTCACAGGGTGCCGGAAAACTGCTGCTCATCACCGTTGCTCTGGCTTACAGCTCCACGCTGATTGCGGGTTCCGCATCTTTCCTGGTTGCGGAAAGCCTGTTCCCAAGCTTCATGAGTGCTGACGCGCTTGACCAGATTGCGGCAACCGCGGAAGTATCCCTGTCTCCGTACTTCACCATCGCGATCCAGCCGGTCATGGATACCCTGTCCGCAGTAGTCCTGGCATTCGTCCTTGGACTGTGCCTGTCTTCCATGCGCGGAAAAGAGATCGGTGATACCCTGTACAACGCAATGAAGGATTTCTCCTCCATCATTGACAAGGTGCTTCACACCGTCATCATCCCGCTGCTGCCGCTCTACATCTGCGGTACCTTCACGGATATGACTATTTCCGGAAAAACCTTTGCGATCCTCGGCATCCTGTGGAAAGTATTCATCGTTGTAATTGCCATGCACTTAATCTGCATCACCATCCAGTTCATCATTGCAGGCTCCATCAGCAAGAAGAACCCGCTCACCCTGATCAAAAATCAGCTTCCGGGTTACGCAACTGCACTGGGAACCCAGTCTTCCGCTGCCACCATTCCGGTCAACTTACAGTGTGCAGCAAACGACGGTGTATGCGAGCAGATCCGTAACTTCGTGGTTCCGCTGTGCGCAAATATCCACATGGCAGGTTCCATGATCACCATTACTGCATGCGCTACCGCAGTCTGCCTCATGAACCAGCTGCCGATCAGCCTTGCTACTGTAGTTCCGTTCATTATGACCCTCGGCGTTGCCATGGTTGCTTCTCCGGGCGCACCGGGCGGATCCATTATGACTGCGCTTCCGTTCCTCTACATGGTATTTGGCACCACCGCTGGTGACCCTAACGGCCCGATCTGCGCGATCATGGTTGCCCTTTACATCACCCAGGATTCCTTTGGAACTGCCTGCAATATTTCCGGAGACAACGCAATTGGCGTTATTGTAGATACGATTTACCACAAATTCATTATCAAAGAAACTCAGGAGGCTTAAGATGTCATTTATCAGTGTTTTTGATGTTCTCGGACCGAACATGATCGGCCCCTCCAGCTCCCACACGGCAGGCGCTGCACGCATCGGTTTTCTGGCCCAGAAAATGATCGGCGGCGGTGTGGTCCGCGCAGACTTTACGCTTTATGGTTCCTTTGCAAAGACCTACCACGGTCACGGAACCGACCGTGCCCTCCTCGGCGGCATTATGGGATTCTCTACCGATGACATGCGCATCCGCAATTCTTTTGAGATTGCGCAGGAATCCGGTCTTGCCTATACCTTCACCCCGAATGAGACGGAGACTGAGATCCATCCGAACACCGTAGACATCTCGATGACCAATAAAAACGGTCAGTCCATGACCATCCGCGGAGAGTCCCTCGGCGGCGGAAAGGTCCGCATCGTCCGCATCAACGGCGTAAAAGTAGATTTCACAGGCGAGTACAGCGCTGTCATTGTGGTACAGCAGGACAAACCGGGCGTTGTGGCCCACATCACCAAGGTCTTAAGTGACCGCGGCGTCAATATTGCCTTCATGCGCCTGTTCCGCGAGGCAAAAGGCCATACTGCTTACACCATCGTAGAGTCCGACGGAAAGCTTCCGGAGGATGTAGCGGAAAACCTGAAAGACAATGTCAATGTACGCGATGTTATGGTCGTGCAGATCTAAGGAAAGGGAGGAACACAGAACATGGATTTTAAAAACGCGAAAGAACTTTTAGAATTGTGTCAGAAGCAGAATCTCCCGATTTCCGAGATCATGCTCCAGAGAGAAATGACCGAGGGCGAAATGCCGCGTGAGGAAGCACAGAGCCGCATGGCACGCGCCCTCGCGATCATGAAAGACTCCGCCCATACCCCGATCAAAACCCCGGTGCGCTCCATGGGCGGCCTCATCGGCGGAGAGGCAGGGAAACTGGCTTCCCATCAGGCAGCCGGACACGGCATCTGCGGTGATGTACTGGAAAAGGCCATTACCTACGCAGTCGCTGTTCTGGAAACCAACGCTTCCATGGGCCTCATTGTGGCTGCTCCGACCGCCGGTTCTGCCGGTGTGGTTCCGGGACTGTTCCTGGCACTGCAGGAATGCCACAGCTTCTCCGATGAAGACCTCCTCAAAGCCCTGTTCAATGCCGGTGCCATTGGCTACCTGGCTATGCGAAACGCCACCGTAGCCGGTGCTGTGGGCGGCTGTCAGGCTGAGGTCGGCATTGCCTCCGCCATGGCTGCTTCCGCGGCTGTGGAGCTGTTCGGCGGAAGCCCGAAGCAGTGTCTGGACGCTGCCACCATCGTACTTATGAACATGCTCGGTCTGGTCTGCGACCCGGTCGGCGGCCTGGTGGAATATCCATGCCAGAACCGCAACGCTGCCGGCGTAGCCAACGCCCTGATCGCAGCCGAGATGGCACTGGCCGGTCTTACCCAGCTCATCCCCTTCGATGAAATGTTAGAGACCATGTACACCGTAGGCAAACGCCTCCCGGCAGAACTGCGCGAAACCGCCATGGGCGGCTGCGCCACCGCACCGTCCGCGTGTGCGGCGTGCCATATGTGCAGTTAAGAAATTACGCAATATTTTTTACTGGGCGGTGTGCAGATACCGCTTTACATATCTCCCCGTATAGGATACCGGGTTCTCTGCCACTTCCTCCGGCGTGCCCTTCGCGATTACGGTTCCACCGCGCTCGCCGCCTTCCGGTCCGATATCAATGAGGTAATCGGCGGTCTTGATGACGTCCAGGTTATGCTCGATGACAATAACTGTGTTTCCGCCGTCGGACAATCTGCGCAGGATCTCCACCAGCTTATGAACATCCGCAAAATGCAGGCCGGTGGTCGGCTCATCCAGAATGTAGACAGTCTTTCCGGTTCCGCGGCGGCTCAGTTCTGTGGCCAGCTTGATTCGCTGTGCCTCACCGCCGGACAGCTGGGTAGACGGCTGCCCCAGACGAATGTAAGAAAGTCCTACATCATTCAGAGTCGCAATCTTCCGATAAATAGATGGAATGTTCTCAAAGAACTTCATGGCCTCTTCCACCGTCATATTCAGCACATCATAAATGCTCTTTCCCTTATATTTAACATCCAGCGTCTCGCGGTTGTAGCGTTTGCCTCCGCAGACCTCACACGGCACATAGACATCCGGTAAAAAGTGCATCTCGATTTTGATGATACCGTCACCGCTGCAGGCCTCACAGCGCCCGCCCTTTACGTTGAAACTAAAACGACCTTTATTATAACCTTTTGCCTTGGCATCCGGCGTAGATGCAAACAGGTCACGGATCATATCAAAGACTCCGGTGTAGGTAGCCGGATTGGAACGCGGCGTGCGCCCGATCGGGGACTGGTCAATGTTGATGACCTTATCTAACTGCTCCAGTCCTTCGATCTTCTTAAACCTGCCCGGAATGGTGCGGGCGCGGTTTAACTTTCTCGCCAGTTCCTTATACAGAATCTCGTTCACCAGGGAACTCTTGCCGGAACCGGACACACCGGTCACGCAGGTCATAATGCCCAGCGGGAAAGAAACATCTATATTCTTTAAGTTGTTCTCTGCTGCCCCGCGCACGGTAATCCAGCCAGTCGGCTGTCTGCGCTCCTTCGGCACCGGAATCCGGACGCGGCCGCTCAGGTATGCGCCAGTGATGGATTTCTCATTCTGCATGATTTCTTCCGCAGTACCAATGGCCACAACTTCTCCACCGTGTTCTCCTGCGCCCGGTCCGATATCCACAATGCAGTCTGCCGCACGCATGGTATCCTCATCATGCTCTACCACCAGAACCGTGTTGCCCAGATCCCGCAGATGGGTCAGGGTCGCCAGCAGCTTGTCGTTGTCCCTCTGGTGCAGGCCGATACTCGGCTCATCCAGAATATAGGCCACACCCACCAGACCGGAACCGATCTGGGTTGCCAGACGGATTCGCTGTGCCTCACCGCCGGACAAGGTACCAGTTGCCCGGGAAAGAGACAGGTATTCCAGGCCGACATTTAACAGGAAATCCAGGCGCGCCTTAATCTCCTTTAAAATCTGATGACCGATAGACTCCTGCATCGGAGTGAGCTTTAACTCATCCAGAAAAGCGCGGAACCGGGTAATGGAAAGCTCCGTTGCCTCATAAATGTTGATGCCGCCAACCGTAACGGCCAGAGAGCTGGACTTCAGACGCTGGCCCTTGCAGGCCTTACACGGCGTAATGCGCATAAAGGTCTCATATTCCGCCTTGGACGCCTCGGAGAAGGTCTCCTTGTAGCGGCGCTCCACATTGCGGATCAGGCCCTCAAACGCTACCGGATAGATGCCCTCACCGCGCTGACCCTTGTAGTACACCTTCACTTCTTTTCCATTGGTTCCATGCAGGATCACATCCTGGATTTCCTTCGGATACTCCTCAAACGGCGTATCCAGGCTGAAATGATACTCCTTGCACAGCGCATCTAAAATCGCGTGGGTGAAGCTGTTCTTGTCCGTACAGGACTGCCAGCCCATCACCACAATGGCGCCCTTGGAAATACTTAAGGACTTGTCCGGAATCATGAGGTCTTCATCAAATTCCATCTTATAACCAAGACCGAAACACTCCGGGCAGGCACCGAACGGGTTGTTGAAGGAGAAGCTTCGCGGCTCCACCTCCTCAATGCTGACGCCGCAGTCCGGGCAGGCAAAGCTCATGCTGAAATTCATGGGCTCACCATCAATCACGTCCACGATCATGAGGCCGTCCGAAAGTCCCATAACCGTCTCGATAGAGTCCGTCAGGCGCTTCTCAATGCCCTCTTTCACCACCAGACGGTCCACCACGATCTCAATGTTGTGTTTGATGTTCTTCTCTAATTTAATCTCTTCGGAAAGCTCGTACAGGTTTCCGTCAATCCGGGCGCGGACGTAGCCACTCTTGCGCGCCTGCTCCAGAAGCTTAACATGCTCACCCTTGCGTCCCCGCACCACCGGCGCCAGAAGCTGGATTTTGGTACGCTCCGGCAGCTGCAGGATCTGGTCCACCATCTGGTCGATGGTCTGCTTCTTGATTTCCCGGCCGCACTTCGGACAGTGCGGGATGCCGATGCGGGCATACAGAAGACGCATGTAATCGTAAATTTCCGTCACCGTACCCACGGTAGAACGCGGGTTGCGGTTCGTAGACTTCTGGTCAATGGAAATGGCCGGGGAAAGCCCCTCAATGCTCTCCACATCCGGCTTTTCCATCTGGCCCAGGAACTGCCTTGCGTAAGAGGAGAGCGACTCCATATAACGCCGCTGCCCTTCGGCATAGATCGTATCAAAAGCCAGGGATGACTTGCCCGAGCCGCTTAAACCCGTCAGCACCACCAGCTCGTTTCTGGGAATGTCCAGAGATATATTTTTCAAGTTGTGCTCATTCGCACCACGAATCTTGATATACTGCTTCGCCATGGCTGTAAAACCTTTCTTTTCTGATCCTCTTTAGTATGTGTCAGACAGAACTGATTATACCACAAAGGCGGAACACATGCAAACATTTGTTCGCACGCATTCCGCCTGTTTTTACATTGTTGCTGCCCTTGTTGCCGTCTCACTGTCGCCATGCCACACAGCGTCACATACCATAAAACGAATGGTGACACAAGGATCGCTATAACCATAAAAAAGAAGAACGCATCGCTGTGTTCTTCTTTTTTGGGATCAATCTTATTTTATTTATTAACTATTCTGCTCTGCTGCTGCACCATTCTCCTGTCCGGACTCTGCTGCCTGCATCTCTTCCGGCTTCGGCGCCTCAGCACGCTCCTCCGCATTTTCCTTTCCGGCATTCAGAATCTCCATGAATTCCTCACCGGTGATGGTCTCGCGCTCCAACAGATAAGCGGCAATCTCATTCAGCTTCGCTGCGTTATCTTTCAGGATCTGCATGGCCTTGGCATACTGCTGTTTCACAATGGAAACCACTTCCTCATCCACCAGTCTTGCGGTCTCCGGGGAGCATACCATGGAGGTGTCTCCGCCCAGATACTGGTTGTTTACCGTCTCCAGCGCTACCATGCCGAACTGGCTGCTCATGCCGTAGCGGGTGATCATGGCCCGCGCCAGCTTGGTGGCCTGCTCAATATCATTGGACGCACCTGTGGTAATGGAATGGAAAATGAATTCCTCTGCGGCACGTCCGCCGGTCAGGGTAGCGATCTTGTTTAAAGCTTCTTCCTTGCTCATGAGGAAGCGCTCACCCTCTTCCACCTGCATGGTGTAGCCCAGCGCACCGGAGGTACGCGGAATGATGGTGATCTTATGCACCGGAGCGCTATGGCTCTGGCACGCTGCCACCAGCGCATGACCAACCTCGTGGTAAGATACGATACGCTTCTCATTCATGGAAACAGCGGCATCCTTCCGCTGATATCCGGCAATGACAACCTCTACACTCTCCTCTAAGTCTGCCTGGGTCACAAACGCACGGCCCTGACGGACTGCACGCAGAGCGCCTTCATTAATAATATTGGCAAGCTCCGCGCCGCTGGCGCCGGAGGTTGCGCGTCCGATGGCGTCGAAGTCAATGTCGCTGCCCAGTTTTACATTCTTCGCGTGAACCTTCAGGATTGCCACACGACCCTTCAGATCCGGAAGCTCTACCGGAATCCGGCGGTCGAAACGTCCCGGACGAAGAAGTGCCTTATCCAGGGATTCCGGGCGGTTGGTCGCTGCCAGGATAACAACACCCTTGCGGCCATCGAAGCCATCCATCTCGGTCAGCAGCTGGTTTAAGGTCTGCTCACGCTCATCGTTGCCGGAGAAGCCGGAACCATCACGCTTCTTACCAATGGTATCAATCTCATCGATGAATACGATACACGGTGCCTTTTCGTTGGCTTGCTTGAACAGGTCACGCACTTTGGCCGCACCCATGCCGACAAACATCTCTACAAATTCCGAACCGGAAATAGAGAAAAACGGCACATGCGCTTCGCCCGCTACCGCTTTCGCCAGTAACGTCTTACCAGTTCCAGGAGGGCCTACAAGCAGGGCGCCCTTCGGCAGGACTGCACCGATATCTGCGTATTTCTGCGGGTTATGCAGGAAGTCTACGATTTCCTTTAATGCTTCTTTCGCTTCTTCCTGGCCTGCTACATCCGCAAAGGTCTTGCCGGTTTCCGTCTCCGCGTAAATCTTGGCATTGGACTTTCCAAAGGTCATGGCGTTTCCCATGCCTCCCATACGCTTTGCCATGCTCTTGCTGAGAATCTGCCCGATGACCACAAACATCAGGATTGGCAGAACCCAGTTAAAAATGAAATTCTGCAGCGGCGATGCCTGGGTCGGAATCTCTTCTGAGAAACTGATGCCAGCATTCTTCAGCCGGGCTGTCAGGTCATCATCCGGCCATAAGCCTGTCTTGTAAATCTTTAAGTTCTCCGAATTCAAGTTTTTCAGAGAAAGCTGGCCGTTCAGTGCCTGCTGCACATCCTGTGTCCAGAAACTAAGTTTGTCAGAGTCTCTCTTTACACCTGCGACCTCGCCCTTATCCAGCATCTCCAGGAACGTATCGTAGGTCACTTCTGTCACCGACCGTTCTGCCAGTGCCGGCATAACCAGCGCATTCAGCAGAATGGTGATCAGAAGGATGATTCCGTAGTAATAAAGCAGCTTTTTATTGGGCCGCTTTGGTCCATCTTCTTTCATACCCATACTGTTTCTCCTTTATGTCTTTTGTTCTTTGTAACTGGTGTAACATCTACCAGCTACATAATTTCCAGAATTGTTTCTTTTCTGTTCTATTTAGTATACAACAAGAGCGGAGGTTTTTAAACCCCCGCCCTTGTTAAAACTTTCTAAACTCTTTGTGTTCGTTCTGTGAACTTGCACCCCGTCCGCACGTTGTAAGAACCGTAATGTGCCACTGCTCCCACTAATCCGGAATGGTTGGAACTGCGTCCGCCGGAACCGGGCTCACAAAGCCTGCTGCCGTGCGCTTTTCAAACTCTGCCCGCGCCTCTTTTAATACTTCCGGCTGGTTGAACAGGTCAATGGCTGCTGCCGCCAGCACCTTTCCCGCATGAACCGCTGCCTTGTGGCCGATTTCTGTACGGTCACAGGAAACATTCTGCCAGCTATGTCCCGGGCATCCATTCGGCCATGCTGCCACATGGATCTGCGCAGTCGGCGTCAGCCAGCTCACATCGCCTACATCGGTAGAACCTGCCTTAAACGCATTTCCCTGATACAGCGGAGCCAGGAACGCGTTCATGGCATGACCACAGGCCCTCTGCATTTCCACAACCTGCTCCCGTGCGTTCTCATCATTGTCTGCTGCTACACCCGGGATATGGTCATTCCCTATATAGGTTTTAGAAAGAGCATCCGCAAAGTCATTTTCTTCATCCGTGTAAGACGGCACACCCAGTTCCTTATAATTTTCATAAAGCACACGCTCCAGCACAAAGTTGCTGATGGTGTCTGCCACACCGTCAATAAACTTCTTTTCAAAGGTTGTCTCTGTCATCAGCGCCGCACCCTGGGCAATCTTGTCCACGCGCTTCTGAAGCTCAACTGCCTCAGCCACATGGTTGGAGCGCACCATATAAAGTACACTCGCCTTGGCCTGCACCACATTCGGGCTGCAGCCGCCGGCATCGGTGATGGCATAATGGATTCTTGCCTTGTCGCTCATATGCTCCCGCAGATACTGCACGCCGGTGTTCATCAGCTCCACCGCATCCAGCGCGCTGCGTCCCTTCTCCGGTGCGCCTGCCGCATGGGAGGCAATCCCGTGGAACTTGTACTGGGTCTGAATGCATGCATTGGAGGAACCGGTGGCTACCTCGTTGACATCCTCCGGGTGCCAGGTCAGAGCCGCGTCCAGGCTCTTCCAGACGCCATCCCTTGCCATAAAGGCCTTGGCCGCGCCGCCCTCTTCGCCCGGGCAGCCATACAGGATCACGGTGCCTTCCACCTGATTCTGCTCCAGATAAGCCTTCACGCCGATGGCCGCCGCCATGGCACCGGCACCCAGAATATTGTGACCGCAGCCGTGACCGCTTCCGCCATCCTTCAGCGGCTTCTCCTCCGTGCATCCGGCTGTCTGGGACAAACCGGAAAGCGCGTCGTACTCCGCCAGAATGCCGATCACCGGACGTCCGCTTCCGTAGCTCGCAGAAAAGGCAGTCTCAATACCGCTGATGCCCTTTTCCACATGGAATCCCTCTTGTTCCAGCACCTCACAGTAAAGAGCTGCAGATTTGAACTCCTGAAGGGACAACTCCGCATATTCCCAGATATGGTCTGCCACATCACAGATCAGTTCTTTTCTGGACTCAATGGCCGCCAGGGCCGCTTTCTTTTCTTCTGTCATAATCTTCCTCCTGTCCGTCTCAAAAAACTGTTTTCCCGGTAACTGTTCAGTACCCTCACAGTTACGGGCAAAAATCCATTGAAAATTGCCTTCGGCAATGGGATTTTTGCCTGCAAGCCCATGTTTTCATACGGTCAGCGCAGTGAATGCGCAGACCTACTGAACAGTTACTTTTCCCGTTACATCTTACCACAAAAATCGAAAAAAGGCGCCGGGAAATTCCCGGCACCCTCGTCACATTCTTTATAAAACTTTCGCAAGAAACTCCTTCAGACGTTCATGCTTCGGATGATCGAAGATGTCCGCCGGTGTTCCCTCCTCCAGCAGCTTTCCATCGGCCATAAAGAGCACGCGGTTTCCAACCTCTTTCGCAAAGCCCATCTCATGGGTTACGACTACCATGGTCATACCCTCATGAGCCAGCTCCTTCATAACGTCAAGAACCTCTCCTACCATCTCCGGGTCCAGCGCGGAAGTCGGCTCATCGAAGAGCATCACCTCCGGCTCCATAGCCAGCGCCCGCACAATGGCAACTCGCTGCTTCTGACCACCGGAAAGCTGAATCGGATACGCATCCGCACGGTCTTTTAAACCAACACGGTCCAGAAGCTCCAGTGCTTTCTTCTCCGCATCCGCGCGGCTGACACCTTTGACCTTCATCGGCGCAAGCACCATGTTTTCCAGAATGGTCATATGCGGGAACAGGTTGAAGTGCTGGAATACCATACCCATGCGCTGGCGCAGGGCGTCGATGTCCAGTTTCACGGTCTTGCCGTTCTCATCCTGATATTTCTTCTTGGTGATATCCACACCGTTGAAGATGATGGCACCTCCGGTCGGCTCCTCCAACAGGTTTAAGCTTCTGAGGAAAGTAGACTTTCCGGAACCGGACGGTCCGATGACAGCCATCACATCACCTTTGTTGATGTTGACCGTTACGCCATCCAGAGCCTTGATGGTACCCATCTTGTAATGTTTCTTTAAATCTTTTACCTGAATCATGCTATCGTTTGTCGCCACGGCTCATTCTCCTCTCAAAATATGCAATGATCTTGGAAGTCGGGAAGCACAGGCAGAAGTAAATTGCCGTTGCCACCAGCAGAGGCTCCACGATAACAAAGGTTGCACCCTTGACTGCATTTACCGCAGACATAATATCCTGCACACCGATGGTGTACGTGATTGCAGACTCCTTGATGATAACAACAAACTCGTTGGCAATGGCCGGGAGAATGTTCTTCAGTGCCTGCGGGAAAATGATATAGCGCAGGTTCTGAGTCTGGGACAGTCCCAGGGAACGGGCTGCCTCGGTCTGTCCGCCGTCAATGGACTGGATTCCCGCACGGATGATCTCGCACAGATATGCGCCGGAGTTCATACCCAGAGCTACAACGCCCGGGAAGAAACGGCTGAACTTGATAAATCCAAATATCTGGAAGGACGGAAGCTGGACAATGCCAAACACGCCATAGTAGATGATAAACACCTGCACGATAACCGGCGTGGAGCGCAGAATCTCAACATATGCCGTTGCCAGGAAAGACAGCGGATTGAAGCGGCTGATCCAGACTAACGGACCGCCCTCCCGCATGTGACCGTCTTTATCAAGGCCCAGTGACCGGAACGGCCGGACATTGGACATTCTCATCAGTGCCAGTACCAGCGCAATGCAAAAGCCGATTGCAACCGTAAATACGGACAGCAGGACCGTTACAATGATACCCTGCTGAAACAGCTCAGCATACGGCGCAATTTTGGAGAAATTGCTCCATTGAACAAATTGACTCATCGGGTGCTCCTTTCAGTATTAGTTCTGAACGTTTCCGTTTTCGTCCAGAAGACCCTCGTATTTCTGACCTGCAGCAAGCTCGCCTGCGTCAGCGATGAACTTCTCAAGGCTGCCATCCTCTTTTGCAGCTGCGATTGCTTCGTTAACGCCTGCTAACAGAGCCTCGTTGCCCTTGCAAACGCCGATTGCGGAACCCTCGGCATCATACGGTACATCCATAACCAGGGTGAGTTCCGGATAGTTCTTCTGATAGCTCTTCGCTACATCAGTCTCGATGTAAGCAGCGTCCATCTTACCGGTCAGCAGCTCGGAAATGATGTCGGTAACCTTCGGCAGTCCAACGATATCAGCATCCGGGCTGTTGGTCTCTGCCAGATCCATCTGGATGGAACCAACCTGTGCGCCTACGGAAACTTCCGGCTTGTTGATTGCTTCAAAGCTGTTAAATTTCTCTGCGTTATCTTTTACGGTTACTAAGGACTGTCCGCCCATGTAGTACAGATCAGAGAAATCCATGATGCCCATACGTTTCTCATCCGGGGAAAGTCCAGCCATGCCAATGTCAACAGACTTGGTCTGCAGCTCGCTTAATACGCCATCGAAGTCAACGGTTACAACCTCTAACTCAAGGCCAAGGTAATCGGCGATGTACTGAGCCAGATCCATATCGAAACCAGACAGCTTCGGAGTTCCATCCTCACCGATTGCGTAGAACTCATACGGAGCGAAGTCCGGGCTGGTTGCTACGGTCAGCTTGCCAGGGGTAACCGTCTCGATATCAGCTGCAACTGCCTTGGTCTCCTCTGCGCTGCTCTCTTCTGCTACTGCCTCAGTTGCCTCGGTCTCAGCCTCGGTTGCTGCTGCAGTGGTCTCTGCCGGCTTGCTTCCGCCGCATGCGGTTACGGATGCTGCCATACATGCTACCATGGATAATGCCACGATTTTCTTCTTCATAATAATCCTCCTCTTTTGCGATTATTCATTCTGTAATGAATAATCTGCATAAATATAAACACATACTTAAACATTATAGCGAATTTCGGGAATTAATCAAGTGCCAGAAATTGAAAAAAGGAGGAAATTCGCAGATTCCTCCTTTTTTGTGCATTTTTTTCCGTTTTACTTAAGAAAATGAAGCCAGAATGTGCTCCGTAACCATCTTCGGAGCATCGATGACAAAGTCCGGATGGAACGCTTCCAGCTCTGCCCGGTCGCGGAATCCCCAGGTCACGCCTACGGTGTGCGCCTTTGCGTTGAGGCCGGTCTGCATATCGGTGTTGGTATCTCCAAAATACAGGCACTCCTCCGAGCTGCATCCAAACTGCTCCAGAATCCGGTTCACGCCCGCCGGATCCGGCTTCTTCGGAACATCGTCCTTCTGTCCGGCCACAATATCAAAATAACCTTTTCCAAAGACTGCTTCAATATTCTCCACGGTCCGTGCATGAGGCTTATTGGAAAGAACCGCAATGCGGATGCCCTGCGCCTTTAACGCCTCCAGCAGTTCCGGGATTCCCTCATAAGGCCGCACATGATAGAGACAATGCTCCGCAAACAGTCTCATATAAGCGGAAAGCGCTTCCTCATAATGAAGAAGTTCCCTGTCTCCGCTGTACTGCAGCGCACGCTTCACCTGCATCCGGTATCCATCTCCCACAAACTGTTTGATGTGTTCCGGATCCACCGGACCATAGCCAAACTCCTTCAACGTCAGATTGGTCGTGTAGGTCAGTGCGTCCAATGTGTTTAATAAGGTACCATCCAGATCAAAAATACAGCAGCGGATCATATGCGTTCCTCCCTTGGTTTTCTTTTTTCAGCATGTGCTTTTCGATCAGGCGAAAAATTTCACCCAGATGCCCTGAATGAACAGTCCCATGATCATGATCGGCAGAATGTATTTCACATAACCACGAATCCATGCTGGAACCCTTAAGCCGACACCTCCGTTTGCTTCAGCGCGGTATTTGTCAAAGCCCCAGCCGAAATCCCAGGTTGCAAACAACAGGTAAACCAGAGATCCCAGCGGAAGCAAAATGTTGCTCACCAGGAAATCCTCCAGATCCAGTACGGAACTTCCGGCGCCCAGCGGCTCAAATCCGCTGAGTACATTATACCCCAAAGCACACGGAAGAGACAGTACAATGATCAGGATCATATTGATCTTTGCGGATTTTTTACGGTCAATCTCAAACAGCTCCATGTCGCAGGCAATGATGTTCTCAAATACCGCGATAACGGTGGAGAATGCCGCACAGGACATAAACAGGAAGAACAGGCTTCCCCAGATCCGTCCACCAATCATGGAAATGAACACGTTCGGCAGCGTAATGAAGATCAGGCTTGGGCCGCTGTCCGGATTCACGCCAAAGGCGAAGCACGCCGGGAAGATGATCAGACCAGCGGTGATTGCTACGAACGTATCCAGAATTGCTACATTCACAGACTCTCCTAACAGCGTATTGTCTTTCTCCAGGTAACTTCCGAAAATAGCCATGGCACCAATACCAAGGCTTAAGGTGAAGAAGGACTGGTTCATGGCAGATACGATAACCTGGCCAATGCCTACCGACTTCATCTTCTCCACATCCGGAAGCAGATAAAACTTCAGGCCTTCCATGCCGCCTTCCAGAAATACACCGTGAGCAGCCAGAATGATCATCAGAGATAACAGACCGATCATCATCACCTTCGTGATACGCTCTACACCGGCCTGCAGGCCAAGAGAGCAGATCAGAATGCCCAGAATGACAACCACTGCCATCCAGAACACGTTAATCCCCGGGCTCGCCAGCATCTCCCCAAACATGCCCTGAACACCCTCGGTATCCAGTCCGGTAAACGCACCGGTTACAAAGCTGTAAAAATAATACAGCATCCAGCCCGCTACTGTGGTGTAAAACATCATTAATACATAGTTGCCCAGCAGCGCCACATAGCCATGCAGATGCCACTTGCTTCCCGGCTTCTCCAGTTCCTGGTATGCCTTCACCGGACTCTTGCGGCTGGCACGTCCAACAGCAAACTCCATGGAAAGAACCGGCACACCCATGATAGCCAGAAACAGCAGGTAAATCACAACAAAAATACCGCCGCCGTTCGCTCCTACCACATACGGGAAACGCCACACATTACCGATACCGATGGCGCATCCTGCAGACAAAAGCAGGAATCCCAGTCTTGATTGAAATGTTTCTCGTTGTTTCATGTTCTTCGTATTCCTCCGTTTTGTCTCTTTCAATATTTCAAGATAAGAAAAAAGGACGTTCTTTGAAGAACGCCCTTTCTTATCTCGAGAGCGCGAGACGGGACTCGAACCCGCGACCCCGACCTTGGCAAGGTCGTACTCCACCAACTGAGCCACTCGCGCA
>NZ_JBBMFJ010000042.1:0-20069 GCF_040096075.1 Ventrimonas faecis | reverse complement strand
TTATTAGCACAGCTATGTGCAATATAGAATCATGCCAGTTATTGCAATATCAGAAATCAAAAGCAGGCAATTCATCCCACCACCTAAAGAGGATGGGGGAATTCTTGCAGTGTTTAGTTAAAAGACGAAAGAAAAAGGTTCTGTTTAAAAGAAACAAAAATGGAACATAAAGAAACATTTTGAGAAACATATAAAAAAGTGAAACATAAAAAATCGAAAACACGAACAGATTGAAAAGAAACGGAACAGACCGCAGGAAAAGAGAATGTCTGAAGTATGAAAAAACGCGGTAAAAAGGTGTACAATATCTGCAAAAAGAAAAAAACAGCCGGATGCGCCAGGTTGGCATATACCTTGCTTATTATATGGTCAGAACATAAATGCAAAAAAATAACAGTGCATTTAAGGAAAAAGGAGGGTATTTGATATGGCAACAAAACCAGTGATTGGTGTACTTCTTGGAGATGCTGCCGGTGTTGGTCCGGAGCTTGTGGCAAAGTGCGCGGCAGAAGGATTTTATGAGCAGTACTGTAAGCCGATCGTGATCGGAGATCTCCGGGTGCTGGAGCGTGCGCTTGAGGTGACCGGGGCAAAGGATAAGGTGAAGCTTCAGGTGATTTCCGATGCAGAAGAGGCAGACTGGGAGAAGGGCCTTCCAGTGCTGGATCAGAAAAATGTAGATCCGGAGGAGGTTCCGTTTGGAGTTAAGACTGTAGTAAGTGGTAAGGCATGCCTGGATATGCTGAAGCTTGGCGTGGAATTATGGCAGACAGGCAAGATTGGCGGCTATGTCTTTGGTCCGTTAAATAAAGCCGGCATGCATGATGCAGGGCTGACCCTGGAGAGTGAGCATCATTATCTTGCAAAGCTTCTGGGACACACAGATCCATTTGGCGAAATCAATGTGACCAACGGTCTTTATACGACCAGAACCACGAGCCACATTCCGATTTCTCAGGTAAGTGCAGATCTGAGTGAAAATGACGGACTTCGCATTAAGCGGGCAATTCGTCTTTCCTATAAGACCCTGACCGGAGCAGGAATTGAGAATCCGAGGATCGGCGTTGCTGCGCTGAATCCGCATTGCGGTGAGAATGGGGACTGCGGACGTGAGGAAATTGATGTCATCCGTCCGGCTATCGAGTGGGCACAGAAGGAAGGCATCAATGCTACCGGTCCATATCCGTCTGATATCGTGTTCCACAAGGCTCTGGTTAAGAAAGAGTTTGACGGCGTGGTTACCATGTATCATGATCAGGGCCAGATCGCGCTGAAACTGATTGGTTTCGAGGGCGGTATTACCGTTGCAGGCGGCTTCCCGATTCCGATCGTTACCTGCGGTCACGGAACTGCTTACGATATTGCCGGGAAAGGTGTGGTAACAACGGCATCGTTTGAAAATGCGGTAAAACAGTGCGCTACCATGGCAGCAGTAGCAGCAAAATAACAAAGCCATCCAGTATAAATTTTGTATTGCATATAGGAAGGGGACTCCGAAAGGGGTCCTCTTTCTTTTTAACAATGAAACATCGTGAATATAAATGAAACATAATGTAACATAAACTAAAAAAGAGAAACATTTTTGAGAAAAAAGGATCAAAACAGGTAAAAATAGGGTATAAAAATGAAAAAATCAAGGATCTGATTGGGAAAAATCACGATAGATTTCCACACTTTTACATCAAAATTAAAAAAATAGCCGAAAAAAATATCAACATGGCACAAGCCTTGCTTCTTATATGCTTATCAGGACATCCGGAACAGGATGCGAGTAAGAGGAGGTAGAACAAGGTGAAAAGGTTTGGTTCAAAACAGCTGATCCCGATCGCAATGGCACTGATGGGAGTGGTGTTTGCAGTGGTTGGATTTACGCAGCTGGGGTTCTGGGACAAGGAACCGAAAGCGGGATTTTTCCCCAGCATCATTGCTGTGGTCATGGTGATTTCCAGTGTGGCCGCATTCTTCCAGACACTGAAAGAGGAGGATAAACCACAGTACAACAAAAATGAGCTTCTGGTTATCGCTGGCGGCGCAGGTGTGATCGCGGGCAGCTTCATCATTGGCATGATCCCGATGATCTTTCTGTATGTGCTCTTCTGGCTTCTGGTGGTTGAGAAGGGAACCCCGATCCTGCACATCATCATCATTGAAGCAATCGTGGCAGTCATCGTGCTGGGCGTTTTTGCCGGATGGCTGCAGGTTCAGTTCCCGTGGGGGCTGTTTGAAAACTTTATGTAGGGAGGAAACGGAATATGCAAAACTTTTCCATGCTGATCCAGGGCTTTGGCACAGCACTGACTCCGATGAACATTGGAGTATGTATGCTTGGAGCAATCCTTGGACTGATTGTTGGCGCAATGCCCGGCATTGGTTCTCTGGCCGGTGTTGCACTGCTTTTGCCGCTGACATACAAGTTTAATCCGGCAACGGCGATCATCATGCTGGGCGCCCTGTACTATTCCAATATGTACGGCGGAAGCTTCAGCGCAATTCTTTTAAACATCCCGGGAGATTCTCCGGCGGTATGCACCACTCTGGACGGTTATCCGATGGCAACAAAGAGAAAGAGACCCGGACAGGCGCTTTTAACCGCAAACATGGCATCCTGCATCGGCGGTACCATCGGCATGTTTATCCTGACCTTTATGGGACCCGGACTTGCAAACCTGGGACTGAAATTTGGTCCGTCCGAGATGACAGCGATCCTGCTGATCGCCATGACATCCATCAGCTGGCTGGTCGGAGAAAATCCCATCAAGGGCGTAGTCATTACCTGTTTTGGTATTCTGCTTGCAAGCATGGGAATGGATACCCTGTCCGGCGCTCCGCGCTATGAGTTTGGAAGCATGTATCTGCTCGGCGGCATTCCGTTTACCCCGTTTGTCATTGGTGCGGTTGGCTTTGCGCAGGTCATCAAGCTGATCAATGACCGTGATTCTGACAATGAGAAGCGCGCCGGTTCCGCAAAGAATGAGATGAAGCTTTCCATCCGCGGTTCCATGCTGACCGGACATGATTTTAAGAGACTGCTTCCGCCGGCACTCCGTTCCGGACTGATGGGAACCTTCATTGGTGTCCTTCCGGGAGCGGGTGCAACCACAGGCTCCTTCATGGGCTATGCTGTCCAGAAAAAGTTTAAGAGTGAGGAGCCTCTTGGTACCGGCGCGATTGAGGGTATTGCGGCAGCAGAGGCAGCAAACAATGCAGCGGCGGCAGGCGCCTTTGCACCGCTTCTGGCACTGGGAATTCCGGGATCCGGAACCGGCGCTGTTTTATTAGGCGGTCTGATGATGTGGGGATTATCTCCGGGCCCGCTGCTGTTTGAGAACGAGCCGGAGTTCTGCTGGGGTCTGATCGCTTCTCTGTATCTGGCAAATGTTTTCACCTTACTGGTTGCGATCTGTATTATTCCGTTCCTGATCCAGATCCTGTCCGTACCGGTAAAATACATGATCCCGATCATTACGGTGGTCTGCATCGTAGGCGCCTACAGCACCAGCAATTCCATGTATGGAGTCATTATCATGTTCCTGTCCGGCATTGTGGGATATCTTTTAAACAAGAACAATTTCCCGTCAGCACCGATGCTGTTATCCTTTGTACTGGCACCGCTTCTGGAGAACAACATGCGTAAGGCGTTTATCCTTTCCGGCGGAAGCTTAAGCATTTTCTTTACAAGACCGATCACCTGTGTGCTGATGATTATTTTCTTTGCGATCATTCTTGCTTCAGCCCTGCGCCCGGTTCTGGACAAAAAGAAAGGCGCGGCAGCCTGAAAAAACAAAAACTGTGAAAATAATAAATGGAGGGTTTATATTTATGAAAAAGAGACTTTTAGCAGGTATCATGGCAGGTGTTATGGCAGCATCCGTACTGGTGACCGGGTGTGGCGGCAGCAAGGATGTGAAGGATGGAACCTTTACTCCGACGAAAACGATCCAGTGGATGTGTACATCCAGCGCCGGCGGCGGATCAGATATTTTTACCCGTAAGATCAGTGATATTATGACTGCCCAGAATCTTGTCAATGGCCAGACCATCGTAGTGACCAACAAGACAGACGGTTCCGGTGAGGTAGGACGTAATGAAGTGGCAGGTCTGAAAAAGAATGCGGATTATCAGCTTTTGACCTTCAACAGCGGCGATCTGATGCCGATGGTGACCAATACCAAGAACCGTTCTTCTAATTTCCGTATTCTTGCGGTTATGGCAGTGGACAAGCAGCTCTTATTCAAGGGAAAAGAGGCAAAGTATGATACCTTTGCAGATGTCATTGACGCGGTAAAGGCGGGCAATAAGGTGGTCATCGGAGGTTCCAAGGGTGATGACATTGCTACCTATCAGGCACTGATCGCAGAACTGGGAGTATCCGAAGACCAGCTGACTTACATTACCTATGATTCTACCGGTGACGCGATCACTGCGGCATTAGGCGGACATGTGGAGTTTGTTATCGCAAAACCGGCAGCAGCCTCTGAATATGTTGAGGCTGGTTCCCTGATCCCGATCCTGGCGCTGGCAAATGAGCGCTATACCGGCAATCTGGCAGATGCTCCGACCTTAAGTGAAGTGGGAGATTACAACAATGTAGAGGTTCCGGTATGGCGTGGTGTTGCAGCTCCGGCAGCCATGAGTGATGAGGCTGCTGCTTACTGGAGCGAGGTACTCGGAAGCGTATCAGAGACGGATGCATGGAAGAATGAGTACATTGACGCAAATAAGCTGATCGCAGACTACATGGATACCACAGCAGCAACGGAATACGTGACCAAGTATGAGGCTGACTATATGGCTGAAAATGGATTAAAGTAACACGGGCTTTGGAAAATACTGATAAAAACGGGGAATGCGCTATTTCGCGCATTCCCCGTTTTTGTGGTCAAATATCATGGAAGAAGGATTTTATATTTTTTCATTTTCCGCCACAAGGTACTTTTGTCCATTCCGAGAAATTCAGCAGTTTTTGTGCGGCTGTTGTGGAAGGTATAGAGTGCCTTCAGAATTTCTTCCCGCTCATCGTAAAGGGAATAGACCGGTGTGTCCCGGGACGTTGACAGGTCTGCTTTTTCCGGCTTGTCTGGAGTGGAAGCGGCGATATCCGGAAGGACCTTCAGGATATCTGCCGGTGTGGCAAGCGGATTCTGAGTCAGTATGGAAAGTCTCTGGCAGAAATTTCGCATTTCGCGGATATTTCCGGGCCAGGGATACTGCGTGATCAGGCTTGCTCCTTCTTCGGAAAGCCCTGTCAGGATGCAGCCGGTGCGCTCGTGCTCATAGGAGATCAGCTGACTCAGAAGAAAGAGCGCATCCTGCTCCCGGTTTCGCAGCGGCGGGAGGTTCAGCTCCAGAACATCCAGACGGTAAAGCAGATCCTGGCGGAATCTGCCGTCAGCCACTTCCTCTTTCAGGTTTTTGTTGGTGGCAGAGATGACGCGCACATCAATCGGAATGACGGTATCACTTCCGAGACGCACGACCTCGCGCTCCTGCAGAACACGCAGCAGACGGCTCTGGAGGTTTGGAGAGACATCTCCGATTTCGTCTAAGAAAATGGTGCCTTTGTGTGCCAGCTCGAAGAAGCCCATTTTTCCGCCCTTGGAAGCGCCGGTAAAAGCGCCTTCTACATAGCCGAACAGTTCGCTTTCCAGAAGGTTTTCCGGGAGTGCCGAGCAGTTGATCGCCACAAAGGGATGGTTTTTGCGGGGACTGGAGTTGTGGATGCTTTGCGCAAAGAGCTCTTTTCCGGTTCCAGTTTCTCCGTAGATCAGGATATTTGAGTCGGAATAGCTGTAGGTCATGGCATCGGAGATCACGGAATCCATGATCCTGCTTTTGTGCAGGATATTGGAAAACTGATATTTTGCCTGAAAGCTCGAATGACGCAGCTTTTTTCGTACCTGCAGCTCATCTGCCTGGATGCGGCTTGTATCCTGAAAGGTCAGAACACAGCCGGTATTTCCGCTGTTATCCGGTACCGGAACGCAGTTTACCATCAGGTGGTAGGAGGCATAGATGTGCAGCTCGGAAAGAAGCTTTTTTCCGTTTCTGGTAACCTCCTCCACCGGGAGGTTGGGGAAAAAATCCAGGATGCTGCGTCCGGTAAGGAACGCGTGGCCGGAATCCAGAATAGAATAGCAGTATTTATTTGCGAATGTGATGATGCCGTTCTGATCTGTGGAAAGGATGCCCTGAAAGGAATAGTTCATGATATTGGCTATCTGGGCACTGCGCATTTTCTCTCTTAAGTCAATTTCGGCTGCGGATTTTGCCTCATCGATCGCATTGTTGATGGCTTCCTGGCCGGATTCGATCATGACAGCCGGAAGACCGCTTTTTTTAGCCAGCTCAACGCCTGTATAGTTGCCGACCAGGGCGTCACATCCATCTGAAATTGCCTGCCGGATGGCGTCAGCGAGCAGGGGTTCGGAATTGACCGGGTAGGTAGAGAGCTTCATGTCGGGAAATGCATCCCGGATGCTTTCAATACCGTAGATCATGTTAAAGGATCCGATCACCGCAATGTGAGACAGCTCAGGACACCTGCGGCGCGCTTTCAGGACGGCAGCAATGACATCATAGCCGCCGACCTTCAGCTCTGCGCAGATGTAGCCGCGCTGCTTCATGGTCAGGGCAGAGAAGCCGCGGGCGATCACGACATCGGCATTCAGATCCTGAAGCGGATTATTGTAGAAATCCTGTACAATTTCGTATTCAATCTCGTCACGGTCCGGGCGTTCCTGGAAAACCTGCTTAATGAGAGGGACGATCTGGGGATAGGGAGCATAAAAAATCATGTGGATCATAGAAAACCTCCATTTGTACATGAAAATTACTGTCTGATGATGATTATAGAGGAATTTGCACGGAAAAGAAAGCAAAAATTGCAAAAGATTGCAAAGTGATTTTCAGAAAGCTATAAAATGCAATTAAATAAAATGTTATGCAATATCAAAACACATGAAATAGGAAAAATATAGAATGTAGCAGAGATAATGCAAAAAGAATCAATTGTGATAATGCATTGAAATAGAGATTGATATTTGTGCAAAATACATAAAAAGGAATGCGAAAAACAGAAAAACTGCGTAAAAAGGAAAAGTAGGCATAAGGTTTGCTTTATAGTATGTCAGAACTGGTTCAGAAACAAAAAACATAGTAGGATTTGTATGGAGGGTACAGGTTATGATTGGTAATGTCAGAATACTCGGAACAATGAAAAAATTTCCGGCAGGCGCGATGGTGATCCCGCTGCTGCTTGGATGCACGGTAAACACATTTTTCCCGGAAGCTTTAAAAATCGGAGGCTTCACAACAGGACTTTTCAAGAATGGAATTCCAACCCTGATCGGTTTGTATCTGTTCTGCAGTGGAGCAACGATTGATGTAAAAGCAGCAGGAGAGACGGTATACAAAGGCGTGCTTCTGACAGCTCTGAAGTTCTTTGGTGGCTTTGGTATCGGACTTCTTCTGAATGCGATTTTTGGAGAAGCCGGATTTCTGGGCTTGCTTCCACTGGCAGTCATTGGCGCAGTAACCAATTCCAATGGTGTTATTTATGCAACTCTTGCCGGTGAGTATGGCGAAGAGTCTGACGTAGGAGCAACCGCGATCCTGACTCTAAACGATGGTCCGTTCTTTACAATGATCGCGCTTGGAACAGCAGGAATCGGCAAATTCCCGATCACCGCGATCATGGCAAGCATTATCCCGCTGATCATTGGTTTTATCATCGGTAACCTGGATCATGAGTGGAGAGAAACTCTTTCCACTGCTATGGCACTTCTCCCGCCGTTCAATGGTTTCTGTCTTGGAGCAGGCATGAGCTTTTTCACCATTGCAGGCGCCGGCTTTTCCGGTATCCTTCTCGGACTGCTGACAGTTATGGTAACCGGTATCCTTACCTTTATCATTTACAGCCTGATCCGAAGGAAAGCAGATCCGATGGGAGCAGCAATCGGTACGGTGGCAGGCGTTGCCGCAACAACACCGGCAGCGATTGCTGATGCAGATCCGTCCTTTGCTCCACAGGTTGAGACTGCAAGTGCACAGATTGCGGCAGCAACCATTGTGACAGCGATCGTGACACCGCTTCTGGTGGCATTTCTGGCACGGTACTCCAGAAAATTCAACGAAAAGCATGGCCTTGGCAATGCAAAACAGCAGAATACCGGAGTAAAAGCCATGATGGCTGAGACAGAATAAAGCAGGGGGAAACAGATATGAGCAATATTATTTTAAAAGCTGACCGTGTTCTGGTTGGCGAGGATCTGAATTTAAAAGAGCACATGGCAGTGATCGTCCGTGATGGAAAAATAGAGGAGATCGTACCGCAGGCGGAGTGTCCTGCGGTAGAAGGTGCGGAGGTGATCGATTTAAAGAATACGACCCTCATGCCCGGCATGATCGAGTGTCATAACCATCTTTCTATTGACGCCACGATCCCGGAACATCTGGAGCTTCTGGCATGGAGTACAGAATGTGAGCTGACCCTGATTGCACTGGACGGGTTCCGGAAAGATCTGATGAGCGGAGTCACAACAGCACGCTGCATGGGAGACCGTTTTTATATTGATGTAACACTGAAAAAGCTGATTGAACAGGGAAAGGTGGCAGGACCAAAGCTTCTCGCAGCAGGCATTGGCATGAAGGGAAGCCACGGTGCCGGATATATCGGAAGCCCGCACTGCGGACCGGAGGAGATCCGGAAAACTGCCCGCGAAAATTTAAAGAAGGGTGTTGACCTGTTAAAGCTGTTTATCACTCCGGGAGTCCCGGATCCGGAGAGCGAGTTTGTGCCGAGCTTTTTAAGTCTGGAGGAGATTGCCATGGCAGTCAATGAGGCGGCAAGAAAGAACCTTCCGGTTGCTGCGCACTGTATCGGCGGTCAGGGCTTAAAAGACTGTATCGACGGCGGCGTGCAGGTCATTGAGCATATGTATATGTGCACCCCGCAGGATGCGGAATGGCTGGCAAATTCCAAATGTATTGTTGACTTTACTTCCGGTATTTTCCTGGATCCGACGCGCGAGGAAACCCTGTCGGCAAACAATGCATACCGGGTTCGCAAAAACCGCCCGCGCGTCCGGGAAAGACTGAAGCTTCTGATGAGTACCGGTGTTCCGTATGTTCTGGGAACCGATGCTTATCATGGCTATCTGTACCGCGAGGTCGGATATGCGGTAGAGCTCGGTTCAGACATTGTGACCGCATTAAAGGGTGTTACCTCCAATGCCGCGAAGGTCTGCGGACTGGGAGACCGGATCGGAAGCTTAAAGAAAGGCTATGCCGCAGATATCATTGCAGTGGATGGAAATCCGCTGACGGATGTGGAGTGCCTGGCAAAGGTACCGTTTGTCATGCAGGATGGCAACATTGTGAAACGGAAGTGAAACGTTTGCAACTAGCATCAAGAAACAAAATGAAAAATGTTGAGAAACAAAGTGAAACATAATTCCTGAGAAAACAAAAAAAGGACAGAAAAATGCACTGGAAAGACCTGGCACATGTTTTGCTTTATATACTGGTATCAGGAAGTCAGAGAAAAGGAGTGAGGGTATGAAGTTATGTTATCAGGTTGCGACACCGGATGTTGCTATTGCGGATTCGGTTACGGCATATCAGGGACCTCTGGAGAAAAGCTTTTCGGATCTCGCAAAGCTTGGTTATCAGGGAGTGGAGCTGATGACGTTAAATCCGTCAGAGCTTGACTGGGAGTTTGTAAAATGTGAGGCAGAAAAAAATGGGTTGAAGGTGGTTCTGGTCTGCACCGGTGAAATCTTCGGCCAGCTGGGACTCAGCTACACAAACCCGGATCCGGAGAACCGGAAGGAGGCAATCCGCAGAAGTAAGGAGATCATCGATTTTGCTGCTTATCTGGGAGCAAATATCAACATCGGGCGTATCCGCGGCCAGTACTGCAGCGAACTGACAAAAGAGCAGACAGAAGAACTGGCCATTGCGGCATTCCGGGAGCTGGCTGATTACGCGGCTCCAAAGGGCGTGCAGATTGCGCTGGAGACGGTTACCATCATGCAGACGAATTTCATTAACACCTGTGCGGAGGGCGCGGATATGGTAGACCGGGTGGACCGGCCAAACTTCCGCCTGATGTTAGATGTGTTCCACTTAAACCTGGAGGAAAAGAATCTGTTTGACGCCATCCGGCAGTACAGCCCATATAACATTCATGTCCATCTGGCAGACAACAACCGCCGCTATCCGGGACAGTGCGGACTGGATTTTGAAAAAATCATTTCCACATTTAAAGAATGCGGCTATGACGGCGCGTTTACCACAGAAATTTTCCAGCTGCCGAGCATGGAGGGCGCTGCGAAGGGGGCAGCGGAGTATCTGATCCCAATCATGAAAAAAGTATACGGACAGGAGGAAGCATGAAAAGCATAGCACTGATCCATACCGTAAAGACGGTAGCGAATTCCTTTGAACAGAAGCTGAAGGATTATGTGGGGGAACCGGTCAAAATCCATAATCTCTGGGACGATTTCCTGGCGAATAATCCGAATGAGATCGGAGAGTTTACCATAGAAAACCGCTGCCGCCTGTATAACGATATCAAGTCCGCGGAGATGACGGGAGCCGATATGATCGTGGTGACCTGTTCTACACTGACCCCGGTGGTCAATATGATCCGGCCCTTTGTGAGGGTTCCTCTGATCGCCATTGACGATGCGATGGGAAGGAAGGCAGTAACCTATGGAGACCGGATCCTGGTTCTTGCGACGGCAGGAAGCACGGAGGGGCCTATGCGGGAAAAGCTGAACGCGGAAGCAGCAAAGCTTGGAAAAAGCATTCAGATTGATTTTCTGGCAAACGCGGAAGCGTTTCAGGCTATGAAGGCAGTACAGATGGAGCGTCACGATGCGATCCTGTTAGATATGGCGAAAAATATTTCCGGATATGACTGTGTGGTGCTGGCTCAGGCATCCATGGCACATCTGGATCAGAAAATAGAAGCAATCTGTAAGATCCCTGTTCTGTCAAGTCCCGGACTTTGCATGGAGCAGGTGAAGGAAACATTAAAAACGATATAAAAATAGAAAAGGAGACTACTGACATGACCAACGAAAAGAAACAGGAGTTGGATGCTCTTTGCCTGAAATTCAGACGTACCCTGATAGAAATCTTACATGAGAGACAGACCGGACATCCGGGCGGATCTCTTTCCGTATGCGAGATCCTTACAAACCTTTATTTTAACGACGCAAATATCTCTCCGGAGAATATCAATGACAGAAGCCGCGATAAGATCGTGCTCTGCAAGGGACATGCTGCTCCGATGCTTTATCTGGAGCTGGCAGAAAAAGGCTTTTTCCCGATGGAAGAGATGCACAGCCTCCGTCAGATCAACAGCCGTCTGCAGGGACATCCGTGTTCCAAAGAGACTCCCGGAGTTGAGGCATCTACCGGTCCTCTTGGAGCCGGTTATCCGTTCGCGTTAGGCATGGCACTTTCCGATATGCATGATGGTGTAGACGCTTACACCTATGCGATCCTTGGAGATGGTGAGATCAACGAGGGCGTGGTTTGGGAGACCTGCATGAACGCCTCCAAGTTTAAAGCAGACCGCCTGATCTCTATTCTGGACTGGAATGGTGTACAGCTGGACGGAACTACCGAGCAGATCATGCCGATGGGTGACATCGAACTGAAATTTAAGGCATTTGGCTATAATACCATTGTTTGTGACGGACATAATGTGGCAGCCCTCAGCGCAGCGATCGAGACAGCAAAATCGGTTAAGGGCGTTCCGAGCATCATTCTGGCAAAGACTGTGAAGGGTAAGGGCATTTCCTTTATGGAGGGCAAGAACACCTGGCATGGTGCTCCGGTTAAGGATGCCGATTATGAAGCAGCAATGAAAGAACTGGGAGGTGTACAGTAATGGCAAAGGCAATTCGTGATGTATATGGAGAGACACTGAAAAAATACGGCGCGATGAATGAGAATATCGTAGTTCTGGATGCAGATGTATCCGGCTCCACAAAATCGGCCATGTTCGGCAAGGAGTATCCGGACCGTTTCTATAACTGCGGAATCAGTGAGTATGCGATGATGGGCATGGCAGCAGGCATGGCCAAAAACGGCAAGATCCCGTTTGTCAATACCTTTGCGGTATTTTTAACCACACTGGGGTCCCTGGCAGCAAGGACCTTTATGTCCTACTCCGGACTGCCGATCAAGATGATGGGTGGCTACGGCGGATTATCCGATGCCTTTGACGGCGCGACTCACCATGCTCTGGAGGACATTGCCATGATGCGTACGCTTCCGGGAGTCAATGTTATGGTAGCTTCCGACGCGCAGATTACCGACTGGATGGTCAAAACCGCGATTGAAGTCAATGAGCCGATGTACATTCGTCTTTCGAGAGACGCGGCTCCGGACTGCCATCCGGAGAATGCGAAGTTTGAAATGGGCAAAGGTATGGTGGTAAGAGAAGGAACCGATGTAACCATCATTGCCTGTGGTCTGATGGTAAGTACCGCGATTACGGCTGCAAAAGCTCTGGAGCAGGAGGGCATCAGCGTGAGAGTTGTGGATATGTACTGCATCAAACCGATTGACGCAGAGCTGATCGAGAAATGCGCGAAAGAAACCGGCGCGATCGTAACAGCAGAGGAGCACAGCGTGATCGGCGGTCTTGGCGGAGCAGTCAGCGAGGTTCTGGCAAAATCCGGATGCCTGGTACCGGTCGAGATGGTCGGCATGCAGGATCGTCACGGTGAATCCGGTCCTTACAGTGAACTGTTAAAGAAATACGGCCTGGATGCGGACGCGGTTGCAGCAGCGGCAAAAAAGGCAGCAGCAAGAAAATAGGCGGCCGCGTCAGGCAGATTCCATCGGAAAGGAATAAAAAATTATGGAAAAGTCCATGAAACGGTACATGAAGGTCGGTACGATCCTTCATGTATCCTACAAAGAGGTTGGTTCCGGTGAGGGACCGATCCTGGAATGTTTAAAAAAGATTGTGACGGACCCGTATTTTGAAGCGGTGGAAGTGGCACACATGAAGGATCCGGCTGTGCGCAAAAAAGCGGCAGAGATGATTGCTGCTGCGCATATGACCACTGCTTACGGCGGTCAGGGACTGATGCTGGGAGCTGGCTTAAACATCAATGACTTAAACGAAGAGGGACGACAGAAGGCCCTCGCTTCCCTGAAAATGGGGATTGATGAGGCATATGAGATCGGGGCGCAGGACTTTGCGTTTCTTGCAGGCCGCTACGAGGAAGAGACAATGGAAGAATCCTTTCAGGCACTTATTGTTTCCACCAGAGAGCTTTGCGAGTATGCGAAAGCTAAGGGAAACATGCCGGTTCTCTGCGAGGTGTTTGATTATGATATCGCAAAGAAATCTCTGATCGGTCCGGTTGACCGGGTAAAACGCTACGCAGAGACGATCTGTGCGGAGTATGACAATTTTGGCCTGATGGTGGATCTGAGCCATATTCCCATGATCCATGAGACCATTGAGGAAAATCTGCTTCCGGTGCGTAAATTTATCCGTCACGCCCATATGGGCAATACCGTCATCAAAAGTCCGGAGTGCCCGGCCTACGGCGATGAGCATCCGCGTTTTGGATTCCCGGACAGCGAAAACGATGTAAAAGAACTGGCGGATTATCTGAGGCTGCTGATGGAGATCGGATTTATCAGTGAAAAGAATCGTCCGATCGTAAGCTTTGAGGTAAAACCCTTTGAAGAGGAGGATCCCGATATCTGCCTGGCAAATGCAAAACGAACACTTGACCTGGCGTGGGAACTTGTATAAAGTTAGAATTGCATAACAATAAAATGAATCAGAGCAGGAGGAAAAGAACATGAGAGAGTCCATTCATAAATATTTTCAGGTAGGTACCATCCGCTGGATGTCCTTTCCGAACAGAAGTGTAGTAGATCAGGTAAAGCGGATCGCGGTAGATGATTACTTTGATGCGATCGAGGTGACCAAATGTGCCGATGACGCAGAGCGCGAAGAGGTGAAAAAAATCCTGGAGCAGTCCCATTTAAAGGTCTGCTATGGCGCACAGCCGAGACTTCTCGGGCCGAAGCTGAATCCGAACGACATCGATGAGGAGGGCAGAAAAAAAGCTGAGGCTACCCTGATCGAGGCAGTGGATGAGGCAGAATACCTTGGCGCAAAGGGAATCGCGTTCCTGGCAGGAAAATGGGAAGAGGAAACCAAGGATCAGGCTTACGCGCAGCTGTTAAAAACTACCCGTAATGTCTGTGACTACGCAGCGAAGAAGGGCATGAACGTAGAGCTGGAGGTCTTTGATTTTGATATGGACAAGGCAGCCCTGATCGGACCGGCTCCTTATGCGGCACAGTTCGCGGCAGACATGAGAATGACCCATAACAATTTCGGCTTATTGGTAGATCTGTCTCATTTCCCGACTACCTATGAGACCTCAAAATTCGTGATCCGGACCTTAAGACCTTACATCACCCACCTTCATTTCGGAAACGCAGTTGTCGAAGAGGGCTGCCCGATGTATGGTGACAAGCATCCGCGTCTGGGTTATCCGAACAGCGCCAACGATGTGGAGCAGCTGACCGATTATCTGCAGGTACTGAAGGAAGAGGGCTTCTTCAACGCGAAGGATCCGATGGTACTTTCCATGGAGGTTACCCTGGCTCCGGGTGAGGACGATGAGATCATTCTGGCAAATACTAAACGCTGCTTAAACCGCGCGTGGGCACTGGTAGAGGACTAAAAAATACAGGAACACGAAAAGGAGAATGGCATTATGAAAATTGTAGTATTAGATGGATATACCGAGAATCCGGGCGATATCAGCTGGGCGCCAATTGAGGCCCTGGGCGAAGTTACCGTATATGACAGAACTGCTTATGAGGAGTCCCCGCTGATCGCGGAGCGCATCGGTGACGCAGATGTGATCGTGATCAACAAAACGCCGATCAGTAAAGAAACCATGGACAAGTGCCCGAACTTAAAGGCGATTGCAGTTCTGGCTACCGGTTACAATGTAGTAGATTATGAGTACGCAAAGGCAAAGGGCATTCCGGTTATGAATGTTCCGGTATATGGAACAGATAATGTCAGCCAGTTTGCTGTCAGCCTTTTGCTTGAGGTATGCTCCCATATCGGACATCACAGCGATTCTGTATATGCCGGTGAGTGGGCGGAGAACGCAGACTGGTGCTACTGGCATTATCCGATGATCGAGGTATCCGGAAAGACTGCAGGCATCATCGGACTTGGCCGTATCGGTGTGAATACCGCAAAGATCTTAAAGGCCATGAACGTGAATGTAATCGCTTATGACGCATTCCAGAGCGAGGCAGGAAAAGAGGTTGCGGAGTATGTAGAATTAGATGAGCTGCTTGCAAAGTCTGACTTTATCTTCCTGCATTGCCCGCTGTTCCCGTCTACCCAGGGAATTATCGGAAAAGAGAATATCGCGAAGATGAAGGATGGAGTCATCATCATCAATAACAGCCGCGGACCGCTGATCGTTGAGCAGGATCTTTACGACGCATTAGAGAGCGGAAAAGTGGCAGCCGCAGCTGTGGATGTTGTTTCCACGGAGCCGATCAAAAAAGACAATGTTCTCTTAAAGGCGAAAAACTGCATCATCACCCCTCATATTTCCTGGGCAACCAAGGAGGCACGTGAACGCATCATGAACACCACTGCAGAGAATATCAAGTCCGTGATCGACGGTGCTCCGCAGAATGTAGTGAATAAGTAACAGAAAAACAAGACGATTTTCATAATTTTTCTGCAAAATTGAATGGGCTATGGTATACTTTACCATAGCCCATTCAAGGAAAAGGGGCAGATGAAACTGTCTTGGAAAAAGGAGAAAATCTCTGATATGGTAAAGATAAGGGTTTTTATACCGCATCTGGAGCTGAAGGAAATCTTTGAAGATGTGGTGAAGAAACTGCCGCAGTACGAAACAATTCAGATAGAACAGCAGTATGTATTCGGAACACCGGATGATCTGGCCAAATATGGTGATGCAGATGTGCTGGTCGCGCGGGGCATGACCTATGAGGTGCTGAAAAAGCTGTTTCCGGACAAGCATGTGATTGAAGTACATGTCAGCAGCTTTGATATTTTTGACGCGCTGGTAGAGTGCAGAAAACAGAATGCCGGAAAAATCGCACTCTGCCTGCACAACCGGAAATTCAAATCCATGAAGGAGCTGGAGGAGCTTTGCGGCGCGTCCATCACGATTTATGATGCTCCGAATGAGGCTTCCACGGAAGCCGCGGTCCATCAGGCCATGGAGGACGGCGCGGATATTTTTGTCGGCGCGGGAACCATGTGCGGGATCTGTGACCGGCTGGGATTAAAGCGTGTCCACATCCATACGAATGAAGAAGCGGTGGAGGTGGCCATGAAGGAAGCGCTCAATGCAGCGCGGACAATCCGGCAGGAGCGTGCCAAGAGTGATATCATTGAGGCCATGCTCAATCACAGTGAGGAAGGCGTGCTCGCGATCAGCGACAGAGGACGGATTCTGGCGATCAATAATCAGGCATACCGTATTTTTCAGATTTCTACCGTAGACTCGCTGGTTGGCACTCCGGCAGCAGAGCTGGAGCAGGCAGATGACTGGGAAAATCTTCTGCATGAAAATCAGGCGCGCGAGCGCATCCTGAAGATCAAAGGCAAGGATTACTATGTACAGTACAAACACCTGAGTGAAGAAGCGGCAGAGACCGGAGCTTTGGTTTTTATCCGGAATACCGACCGGATCATGGAAGAGGAACGAAAGATCCGGAAGGGACTTGCGGAAAAAGGACTGACGGCCAAGTATTCCTTTTCAGATATTCTTGGAAAAAGCAAGGCAATTCGTGAGAATATCCATATGGCACAGCGCTACAGCCGGGTTAATTCCAATGTTCTGATCGTGGGAGAAACCGGTACCGGAAAAGAATTATTCGCGCACAGTATTCATCAGGCATCAAGCCGCAGTGATCAGCCGTTTGTTGCGTTAAACTGTGCTGCGCTCCCGGAAAATCTGCTGGAAAGCGAATTGTTCGGGTATGAGGCAGGCGCTTTCTCGGGCGCGGCCAAAGGCGGTAAGATCGGTCTGTTTGAGCTGGCACACCGGGGAACCATCTTTTTGGATGAGATTGGAGAAATTCCGATCACTTTGCAGGCCAAGCTTTTGCGTGTGCTGCAGGAAAAGGAAATCCGCCGCATCGGCAGCACCAGTGTGCATCCGATCGATGTCCGTGTGGTTTCTGCAACCAATATTAATATAGAAGAAAAGATCCGGGGCGGACAGTTCCGTTCTGATCTGTATTATCGTTTGAACCTTCTTGATATCAGTATTCCGCCGCTCAGAGAGCGCCGGGAAGATGTTCAGGAGCTGGTTGATTTTTACCTGACCAGATTTGCGTGCGAAATGGGAAAACGGATCCCGACTGTAACACCGGAGGCTGCACAGCTTTTGATGCAGTATGACTGGCCGGGAAACGTGCGGGAGCTGCGCAATGTCTGTGAACGCCTGATCGTTTTGAATGACAGCGATTTTGTCAGTGCCGAGCTTTTAAGACAATTGAAAATTTTTCGCGAGAGCAAAGCGCGGGAGCCGGTTATTCTTCCGGAGGAACAGATGGAAGATACGGTCTACAGCCGCTTAAAGCCGAAGAAAAAGAAAAAGGAGCTGGCGGAGGAGCTTGGTGTCAGCCGTACGACCCTGTGGCGTATGGCAAAACGACAGAGCGAGTTAGAGCAAAAGCAGCGGGAGCAGGAGATCAGCAAGAGAAGGAGCGAATGATTAAATGGAACTGAATTACGGAATGTCTCTGGAACAGAAGCAGCAGTTATCTCAGAATCAGATACAGTCCCTGGAGGTGCTGGCCATGGACAGTGTGGAACTGAGTGAATTTTTGCAGGACGAATACCTGGAAAATCCTCTCCTGGATTACTCGGAGGAGCATGCGATGCCGGGCGGCAGGGAGGATATCGGGCAGACCTATGAACAGACGCCGGTACTGGAACAGAATTACGACGATACTGCGGAGGAAGAAGACCGGAGAAGAAAAGATATTCCAATGCCGGAGACAGAAAGCATCAAAAACTATATTCTGGATCAGCTGCCGGATGGAGCATGCAGCCGGAAACTGGCAGAGTTTATGACAGACTGTCTGGATGACAACGGCTTTTTTACAATACCGGTTGCGGAAGTGGCACAGAAAACCGGAGTGCCGGAGGCGGAAGTTTCCTGGACTCTGAAGGTGCTGCAGGAACTGGAGCCCTATGGGATTTTCGCGCAGGATCTGAAACACAGCCTGTTAAAACAGCTGGAGATGCAGGGACTAAAAAATGATCCGGTCAGTCAGGTGGTGAAGGAACACCTGCAGGATGTGGCAGATGGAAAGATCAGTGCCATTTCCAGGGCGCTGAAGCTCTCAACCGCAGAAGTACGCAAATGCATAGATCAGATCGCAAAGCTGAATCCGAGACCCCTGGGAGAGTTTGGAGGAAAACGCAACGATTACGTGGTTCCGGACATTATTTTCCGGAAAGATGACGGAAAATGGGAAATTGAACTCAATGATGGATGGGTGGAGGACTATCATATCAATGATTATTATCTGAAAATGATGAAGGAATCCACAGATGCTCAGCTTGGGGCTTATTTTCAGAAAAAACTGGAGCGCATCCGCTTTGTGATGAACAGTATCGCACAGAGGCGCAGGACAATTCTTCAGATATCAGAGCAGATTCTGAATGTACAGGAGCATTTTCTGGATGGAACCGGATTCTTAAAACCCATGACGATGACGGATGTGGCAGAAAGCCTTGGAATCCATACTTCTACGGTGAGCCGGGCCATCAAAGGAAAGTATATCCAGTATCCGTGCGGAACCGTATTGATGAAGCATCTGTTTACGGCATCGGTTTCAGCAGCAGAAGGCAGCGATGCGGTCGGAACCATGCAGATCAAGGAACTGATGAAGGAGCTGATCCGCAATGAAGATAAGAATAAGCCTTACAGCGATCAGAAGCTTTCATCACTTTTGAAAGAGCGCGGCATTGAAATTTCAAGACGTGCTGTGGCAAAATACCGGGAAGAACTTGGAATTCGAGGAAGCTTTGACCGGAAAATATTTTAAAGGAAAAGGAGAATAAGATTATGAAATTTTTTGTTGATACCGCAAATGTTGAGGAAATCCGCAAGGCAAATGATATGGGAATTATCTGTGGTGTAACCACCAACCCGTCCCTGATCGCAAAAGAGGGCCGTGATTTCAATCAGGTTATCGCAGAGATCGCTTCTATTGTGGACGGACCGATCAGCGGTGAGGTAAAGGCTACTACTACTGATGCAGAGGGCATGATCAAAGAAGGCCGCGAGATCGCGGCCATCCATCCGAATATGGTAGTAAAGATCCCGATGACCGTAGAGGGCTTAAAGGCTGTTAAGGTTCTCCACGCGGAAGGCATCAAGACCAACGTAACCCTGATCTTTTCCGCAGCGCAGGCACTGCTGGCTGCAAGAGCCGGCGCAAACTATGTTTCCCCGTTCCTGGGAAGACTGGATGACATCTCCATGCCGGGTATCGACCTGATCAACGAGATTACTGAGATCTTTATGATGCACGACATCCAGACCGAGATCATCGCAGCGAGCATCCGAAATCCGATTCATGTCATTGACTGTGCAAAGGCAGGCGCTGATATCGCTACGGTTCCGTACAAGGTATTAGAGCAGATGACCAAGCACCCGCTGACCGACCAGGGTATTGCAAAATTCCAGGCAGATTATAAGGCTGTATTCGGCGAGTAAAAATCAGAAAATGAAACAAACACAGGGGTGGGGCCGATTTTGTGCCCCACCCCTGTACTGACTTTGCCGAAGAAAAACAAAGCAGAGAAAACCGGTTGGTTTCTGCAGAAAAAATAAAAAATAAAAAAAGTGAAAAAAGTTGTTGACAGATAGAAAACGCTGTGATAGTATATAACACGTTGCTGCTGACGCGGCAACAACATGAACCTTGAAAATGAAAGATTGAACAGTGTTTAAAACCCTGAAAATTCTAATAAAAAAGAGTCCTGG
>NZ_JBBMFJ010000041.1:0-23293 GCF_040096075.1 Ventrimonas faecis | reverse complement strand
GCTGTCGCAACATTGGCCCCTCCACATCTGGGGCCAATGTTGCGACAGCCTCTTTGCGTTATGGCTTATCGGTTGTCTGGGACATAATGCTTTTCCAGCACAGAAAACAGCAAATGCAGCAGGGCAGCGCCCAGGCAGATGGTAAACAGATACAAAAGATTGGCCGGAAGAATGCCAATGGCCAGCGCAATCTCATGAAAGACCGGCTGGGTGCTTGGGTAATAGGGAGATATGTAGAACATATCGGCCTGCCCGTGCCCAGGAGCCAGAATGTTGATGAAAAGGGCAATGGCACAGCTGGTGAAAAATACCGGAAGTGTCCCAAGATACCCCTTCCGGCTTAAATCGGAACGCCCACCGGCAAAGACAAAGAGTCCAATGAGCACCAGAAGCAGATGCCAGACATAGCCATGCAGGGTCAGGCTCCAGTGGATGCCGCGAAAGCCCTCGGATACGATGAGGGCGGCCACCCCGCCAAGCAGGTTGAAATCCTGCAAAAAGGTATAGAGGGCGGTCTTGCATGTACCGCGCTTTAAAAACGGGAGAAGCAGGCACAGGTACATGGGAAGGCTACAGAGCTGGAAAGGAAAATACCACCAGTCATAGTGGCTCTGGTCAATGAAAAAATACAGGAAACATTGTTTATAGCTTTCTGTCAGGAGCAGGAACAGACCGCAGAAGAAGAGAATCCGGTCATATGTCCTATCCGGCAGCGCGCGAAAATGGTATAATACGTTCATAATCATGATCATACAAATGCAATACAGTTTACCGGTTTCGGGAAACAGTATAGCACTGTGAGGGGGAAAGAACAAGGATGGAGCAGAAACAAATTGCCGGTCCGGTAAGAGCGGAACGCTGGAATTCAAACCGTCAGTGCTTTGAACATACAGAAACACTTCTGGAGGCGCTTGGGATTGCGGACTGGAAGATGCTGCCCCGGGTCATTTCCATTGTGGGAGCAGGAGGAAAAACCAGCACCATGTATGACCTGGCAGAGGAGCTTGCGAAAAAAGGCGCGCGGGTGCTCATGACGACCAGCACGCATATCGCGAAGCCGGATCAGTATAAGGTGGCGGTAGTGCCAAAGCTTTTAGATCTGGATGCCTGGATGCAGGGCAGGGACAGCGCTGCGGTGAGGCGAAACATGGCAGATGCCGGGATTCGTGCAGGGGAAGGCCAAAATACGGACGGTTCGATTCTGGCAGCCGGAAAGCAGGCAGAGGGGCCGAACAGTGCCTGGAAGCTTGCCATGCCGGAGGATCTGGGGGAGGAAGCCGTGATGAAGAAGCTGCTCACACAGTTTGATGTGATCCTCATTGAGGCGGACGGTTCCAAACGCCTTCCGCTAAAGGTTCCATCAGAGACAGAACCGGTCCTGATTCCGCAGACCGGCCTGGTCATTGCCTGCGCAGGGCTTACAGCGGGAGGAAAGCAGTTTGGAGATACCTGTTTCCGGTTTGCATCCCACGGGGGCTGGCTGCACCGAAATGCGGAAGATGTGATTGCTGCCGAAGATATGGCGCTGATCCTGATGGATGAGCGGGGAAGCCACAAAGGCGTGGACGGCCGGTACTACCGGGTGCTGTTAAATCAGGCCGACACGGAAACAGAACAGAAGCTGGCGGAAGAGATTGCCGGTATGTTGCCACTGAATTTGCAGGCGGGATGTGTGAGGACGGCCAGAATGCGCTGATGGGGTCTGAAACAGGGGATTGCCCTGGACGCATCAAAGAACAGAAGCCGGAATATCGGGAAGGCAGAAACGAAAAATACAGACAGGAAAAAGGAGAAGGATTATCATGGATCATATAGAGACAAAGACAACAAACGCTGAAAGAAAACAGACACAGACGGGAGCAGCAGACGGCATGGGCCGGGTTCTGATCAAAGGATCCGGGGATCTGGCCAGCGGTATCGCGTTGCGGCTGCACCGGGGCGGATTCCGGATTCTGATGACAGACATCGCGGTGCCCACCACCGTGCGCCGCACGGTAGCATTTTCTCCTGCAGTTTATCAGGGCCGCATGCAGGTGGAAGATGTGACTGGTGTGCTGTGTGATTCCGTGAAAATGGCGGAAACAGAGATTCAGAAAGGCAATATTGCCATCATGGTGGATGAAAAAGCAGAATGTATCCATGAATTTCAGCCGGATGTGGTGGTGGACGCCATTCTGGCCAAACGAAATCTTGGCACAAAGATGACGGACGCGCCGTTTGTGGTTGGCGTTGGTCCGGGTTTTACCGCCGGAGAAGACTGCCACTGCGTGGTAGAGACCAAGCGCGGTCATTACCTTGGACGCTGCATCTGGAAGGGAAGCGCCATTCCGAATACCGGAATTCCGGGCCTGATCGGTGGCTATGGACTGGAGCGTCTGATCAAGGCTCCGGCGGACGGCACGTTCAAGGGGGATGTAACAATTGGAAGCGTTGTGAAAAAAGGAGATGTGGTAGGCCGTGTGAACGGAGTTCCGGTATTAGCTCAGATTGACGGCGTGGTGCGCGGCCTTCTGCAGGACGGTGTGGAGGTAACCACCGGCATGAAATCCGGTGACGTAGACCCGCGTTGTGAGGTGGCACACTGCTTTACTGTGTCTGATAAGGCATCTTCCATCGGAGGCGGCGTGCTGGAGGCTATTTTAAGCCACCGTTTTCTGCCGCATGACCATATGCCGGTGGCCATGGTGCTTCTGGCAGCCGGGGACAGCCGACGTTTTGGCACCAACAAGCTGCTCACCGAGGTGGACGGGCGTCTGATGTACCGCCATGTGGCAGATGAGGTAAATGCCATGCCGGAGGACTGTTTCGCGGAAAAAATTGTGGTGAGCCAGTATGATGAAATTCTGAAAGATCTGGCAAACGAAGGCTTTGAACCTGTAAAGAACAACGACAGTGCCCTGGGCATTTCCCATTCCGTGCATCTTGCCCTGGAGCAGATTCCGGAGCATTACGCAGTCTGCTTTTCCGTCAGCGACCAGCCGTGGCTGACCCGCGAGACCATTCAGGGCCTTTTGACTGCATTCCGGAAAAACAGCAAGGGCATGGCCTGCGTGACCTGTGAAGGCGTGGACGGAAATCCGGTTGTTTTCGCGCCGGAGTACCGAAAGGAGCTGCTTGCTTTAAGCGGAGATGTGGGCGGAAAGAAGGTTCTTCTGGCGCATCCGGAGAATGTGGCACGCTTTTTGATAAAAAATCCTCAGGAACTGGCTGATGTTGACGAGAAATCCCAGCTTTGTTATAATCAGAACGATTGACCTGCGCCAGAACTGTGAAATGGCGGGTCACAGCCAGCGTTTTGACAGGTACCAACAAGGAAGGAATAGAACATGATTAAATTAGAACGCACCAGCGTCATGAATCTGGAAAATGCCATGCGCGGGGCCAGAAACCCCATGAACAGCTGGGACCGGATGGACAGCTTTTACGATGAGGATGGAAACTATGTATTGGGTCCGAATGACCTGGGACTGGCCAGGCGCCTGCGCCGGGCCGGAAGTGACCACCGCAAATACATCCGCCAGGTCTTTGTGTCGGTAGATATCACGGCACCGATGTACTGGTGGAAGGAATATGACACGTACAAAGTGGCAACGGTAGCAAACTCCACCAGCACCATGCACAAGATCCACAGCAAGCCATTCGAGTTAGATGATTTCAGCCACGATCATCTGACACCGGAGAGCGAAGCCTATATGCAGACCATTGTAGAGCAACTGGAGAAAATCCGCTTAAAATATGTGGAGACGAAGAATAAGGCGTACTGGTATGACATGATCCAGCTTCTGCCGTCCAGCTACAACCAGATGCGCACCTGCACCTTAAATTATGAGACACTGATCAATATTTATTTTGCGAGAAAGAACCACAAGCTGGATGAATGGCACACCTTCTGTGACTGGATCAAAACCCTGCCTTACGCAAAGGAACTGATCCTGGCAGAGGAAGAGGAGGCGTAGGATAACGTGAAACTGATTGCGGCAGTAGATAAAAACTGGGCCATTGGAAACAAGGGGCAGCTTCTGGTGTCCATTCCCCAGGATCAGAAAATGTTCCGGAACGAGACTATGGGAAAGGTCATCGTTATGGGGCGAAAAACACTGGAAAGCATGCCGGGCGCGCAGCCTCTTTACGGCCGGACCAACATCATCCTCACTTCTGACCTGGATTACAAGGTCAAAGGAGCCACCGTGTGCGGCAGCATGGAAGAGGTGATGGAGCTGCTGAACGCTTATCACACGGACGATGTTTACATCATCGGCGGTGAGAGTGTCTACCGGCAGTTTCTGCCCTACTGCGATGAGGCACAGATTACCTGGATTGATTTTGCCTACGCAGCGGATACCCATTTTCCGAATCTGGACCAGGATGAGGCCTGGGAAATGGTTCAGGAGAGCGACGAACAGACATATTTTGATCTTTGTTACGAATATCGGCTGTACAAAAAGAAATAAAGCGGTATAATATATGTTATGTTATTAACAATAATGTATTGCCATTTAAACAAAGAGGTGCTAAAATACTTTCAGCATATCTAAAAAGTTTTTTGATGGCATGCAGAATTTGCAGATTGCAAAACAGGAGGAAGGAAATGTATAAGATTTTAAAAGCGGAAAAGCTTGCGGAGAAGATTTTCCTGATGGATGTAGAAGCTCCGAGAGTGGCAAGATCCTGCCAGCCGGGTGAATTTGTCATTGTAAAGATGGATGAGAAGGGCGAGCGTATCCCGCTTACCATCTGTGATTTCGACCGCGAGAAGGGCACCGTAACCATCGTGTTCCAGATCGTAGGCGCATCTACCTTAAAGATGTCTGAGTTACAGGCAGGCGACGCATTCCAGGACTTCGTAGGACCGCTTGGTCAGCCGTCCGAGTTTGTCAAGGAAGATTTCGAGGAAGTAAAGGGCCGCAAGTACTTATTCGTAGCAGGCGGCGTTGGTACCGCACCGGTTTATCCGCAGGTAAAGTGGATGAAGCAGCACGGCATTGATGCAGATGTTATCGTAGGTGCCAAGAACAAAGACCTTCTGATTCTGGAAGATATGATGAAGGAGCAGGCTGGAAATCTTTACATTACCACCGACGACGGTTCCTATGTGCGCAAGGGCATGGTAACCGATGTGATCAAGGATCTGGTAGAGAACCAGGGCAAACAGTACGATGTATGCGTAGCCATCGGACCGATGATCATGATGAAATTTGTATGCAAACTGACCAAAGAGCTGAATATTCCGACCATCGTCAGCATGAACCCGATCATGGTAGACGGAACCGGTATGTGCGGAGCATGCCGCTTAACCGTTGGCGATGAAGTGAAGTTCGCATGTGTAGACGGACCGGAGTTTGACGGCCATCTTGTGAACTTTGATGAGGCTATGAAGCGTCAGCAGATGTACAAGACCGAAGAGGGCAGAGCCATGTTAAAGGCTGTCGAGGGAGACACCCATCACGGCGGCTGCGGCCAGTGCAACGGTTGATCCGGGCAGCAGGTTCACTCATTTGGATTCATTAGGCAAGACAGCGGGAAGCTGTCTGTGATCGGAGGATAAGAAATGGACGTATTAAAGAAGACTCCTGTCAGAGAGCAGGACGCAAAGGTGCGCGCTACCAATTTTGAGGAAGTGTGCTATGGATATAACAAAGAAGAGGCTATGGAAGAGGCTTCCAGATGCTTAAAATGTAAGAACAACGCAAAGTGCATGAGCGGCTGCCCGGTTTCCATCAACATCCCGGGCTTCATCAAAGAAGTCGAGGCTGGAAACTTCGAGGCTGCAGCAAATGTCATCGCTGAGTCTTCCGCACTTCCGGCAGTCTGCGGCCGTGTATGCCCGCAGGAGAGCCAGTGCGAGGGCAAGTGCATCCGCGGAATCAAAGGTGAGCCGATCTCTATCGGTAAGCTGGAGCGTTTCGTGGCTGACTGGTCCAGAGAGAACGGCTTCGTTCCGAAGGCAGCAGAAGAGAAAAACGGCAAGAAGGTTGCTGTGGTTGGTTCCGGCCCTGCCGGCCTGACCTGTGCAGGTGATCTGGCAAAGCTGGGTTACCATGTAACCATCTTCGAGGCACTTCATGAGCCGGGCGGAGTTTTAACCTACGGTATCCCGGAGTTCCGTCTCCCGAAAGAGACCGTTGTCCGCTCTGAGATTGAGAACGTAAAGAAATTAGGCGTTAAGATTGAGACTGACGTCATCATCGGCAAGTCCGTTACCATCGACGAGCTGATGGACGAAGAGGGCTTTGAAGCAGTATTTATCGGTTCCGGCGCAGGCCTTCCGAAGTTCATGGGTATCCCGGGCGAGAACGCAAACGGCGTATTCTCCGCAAACGAGTACTTAACCAGAAACAACCTGATGAAAGCATTCCGCGAGGACTATGACACCCCAATCGTAGCAGGCAAGAAGGTTGCTGTAGTCGGCGGTGGAAACGTAGCCATGGATGCTGCAAGAACCGCACTGCGTCTCGGCGCTGAGGTACATATCGTGTACCGCCGCAGCGAGGCAGAGCTTCCGGCCCGTGTGGAGGAAGTTCACCACGCAAAAGAAGAGGGCGTCATCTTTGACCTTCTGACCAACCCGGTAGAGATCCTGACCGATGAGAACGACTGGGTGAAAGGCATCAAGGTTGTGAAGATGGAGCTTGGCGAGCCGGATGCATCCGGAAGACGCCGTCCGGTCGAGATCCCGGGTTCTGAGTATGTGATGGACGTAGATACCGTCATCATGTCCCTGGGTACCTCCCCGAACCCGCTCATTTCCTCTACCACCGAGGGCCTTGAGATCAACAAGCGGAAATGTATCGTTGCAGAGCCTGCAAACGGGCAGACCTCCCGTGAAGGCGTGTTCGCAGGCGGTGATGCCGTAACCGGCGCAGCTACCGTAATCCTGGCTATGGAAGCAGGAAAGCACGGCGCAAAGGGTATCCACGAGTACTTAAGCAACAAATAATCGTAACTGCTCAGTACCTTCACAGTTACGGGCAAAAATCCATTGAAAATTGCCTTCGGCAATGGGATTTTTGCCTGCAAGCCCATGTTTTCATACGGTCAGCGCAGTGAATGCGCAGACCTACTGAACAGTTACAAATAATCAAATGTAAAATAATGGAAAAAAAGAGCAGGTGCCACATACATTTGTGGTATCTGCTCTTAAATTTCTACAAAAAAACTATGGACTATTTGTCACTTTTGTGAGAAAATGTAATCAAGTATGGTGTGATGTTTTTGACAATCTTTGCGTATGCCGGGTACAGGGCATATTCAGATTGGAGGAAATATCGTGCAGCACGTACTTTCAGGACATTACATAGTTGAAAGGAGTTTTAACATGATTTATTCACATGAAGTAGAAGAGATGTGCACAGTTGCACAGGGCGTTCATCATGGCGCTGCTCCGATTCCGGAAGAAGCAAAATGGGTACAGTCCAAACAGGTTTCCGACATTTCCGGTTTGACCCATGGTGTGGGCTGGTGTGCTCCGCAGCAGGGTGCCTGCAAGCTGACCCTGAACGTAAAAGAGGGTATCATCCAGGAGGCTCTGGTTGAGACCATCGGCTGCTCCGGCATGACTCACTCCGCAGCAATGGCAGCAGAGATTCTTCCGGGCTTAACCGTTCTGGAGGCTCTGAATACCGACCTGGTATGTGACGCAATCAACACCGCAATGAGAGAACTGTTCTTACAGATCGCATACGGCAGAACCCAGAGTGCATTCTCTGAGGACGGACTGCCGATCGGCGCTGGCCTGGAGGATCTTGGTAAAGGTCTTCGTTCCCAGGTTGGCACCATGTACGGAACCTTAAAGAAAGGTCCTCGTTACCTGGAGATGGCTGAGGGCTATGTAACCGGTATCGCTCTGGACGCAGACGATCAGATCATTGGTTATCAGTTCGTAAGCCTTGGCAAGATGACTGACTTCATCAAGAAGGGTGATGACCCGAACACCGCCTGGGAGAAGGCAAAAGGTCAGTACGGCCGTGTTGCTGATGCAGTTAAGATCATCGACCCGAGACAGGCGTAAAGAAGGAGGACTATAATCATGGCATTATTTGAATCATATGAGAGACGTATCAAACAGATCAATGAAGCATTAAACAGCTATGGCATTGCTTCCATTGAAGAGGCAGAGAAGATTACCAAAGACGCAGGTCTTGACGTATACAAAATGATCGAGGGCATTCAGCCGATCTGCTTCGAGAACGCAAAATGGGCATACACCGTAGGCGCTGCAATCGCAATCAAAAAAGGCTGCAGAAAAGCATCCGAGGCAGCAGCAGCAATCGGTGAGGGTCTGCAGGCATTCTGTATCCCGGGTTCCGTTGCAGATACCCGTAAGGTAGGTCTTGGCCATGGTAACCTGGGCAAGATGCTTCTGGAAGAGGAGACCGAGTGCTTCGCATTCCTGGCTGGCCATGAGTCCTTCGCAGCAGCAGAGGGCGCAATCGGTATCGCTGAGAAAGCAAACAAGGTTCGTCAGAAACCGCTGCGCGTTATCTTAAACGGTCTTGGAAAAGACGCTGCTCAGATCATCGCACGTATCAACGGCTTCACCTATATCGAGACTGAGTACAACCCATACACCAACGAGGTTAAGGAAGTATTCCGCAAGTCCTATTCTGAGGGCCTTCGCGCAAAAGTTAACTGCTACGGCGCAAACAGCGTTCCGGAAGGTGTTGCAATCATGTGGAAAGAGAACGTAGACGTTTCCATAACCGGTAACTCTACCAACCCGACCCGTTTCCAGCATCCGGTAGCAGGTACCTACAAAAAGGAGAGACTGGAAGCAGGCAAGAAGTACTTCTCCGTAGCTTCCGGTGGTGGTACCGGACGTACCCTGCATCCGGATAACATGGCAGCAGGCCCGGCTTCCTATGGTATGACCGATACCCTTGGCCGTATGCATTCCGATGCACAGTTCGCAGGTTCTTCTTCCGTTCCGGCTCACGTAGAGATGATGGGTCTGATCGGCGCCGGCAATAACCCAATGGTCGGCATGACCGTTGCTGTTGCTGTAGCTGTTGAGGAAGCAGCTACTGCTGGTAAATTCTAATAGAAAACCGCATAAATGAACGATTTTTGGGACTTTCGGGGTTTCCTCCGAAGGTCCCTTTTCCTTTTTACAGGAAGAATTTTCCAGGCAGATAAGACAGCCGGGTAAGACAGATCAAGATACAAAGAAAGAGAGAAATTATGCTTGGAAAAACACATATGGCGGTTGGCGTAGCAGCTTCTTTGCTGCTGCTTCAGCCCCGGACATTACCGGAACTGATCCTGGGTGCCGGGACGGCGGCCGTGGGTTCCGTGATCAGCGATATTGACTGCGGAAGCTCAGAGAGCAGCCGGAGAGCGGATCAGATTACATTTGTACTGGAAACCATTGTCATTGTCATTGTGGTGGTGGAGGCGCACTGGCATCTGGGACTTTATCAGAGGCTGATGAGCAACAGTTCCGTCAGCCGCGTTGTCCTGGCCTGCGCCGCCTTTCTGGCGGTCTGCGCTTATGGAAAGAAGACACCGCACCGTTCTTTTTTACATTCCTTTCTGGCAGGAGGATTGCTGATGAGCTGCGTGGGCGTATTCCTGCCGATGCTGGTGCCATATTTTGGGATTGCCTTTGCCTCCCATCTGGCACTGGATTTTCTGAATCATAAGGGAGAACAGCTTTTTTATCCATACCGGAAACGGTTCAGCATAGGAATCTGTTCGGCATCGGGACTGGTGAACCGGCTTTTTCTGTTTTGCGGATCGGTTCTTTGCGCAGGAGTGACCTTAAAGCTGCTGACAGGCATGATTCTGCACCGGTAAAAATACATGCAATCCGCAACGTATTTTCTGTGCAAAAACCGCCAGTGAGACGTGGTATTGTGTCTTCTCCTCGTGAAATCCCTTGAAATTCCACGAATCTGATAGTATAATTAACATGATTGACAGAAAATTATCGACAGAAAACTAAGATCATGTATTAAAGGAGGAATCAAGTTATGATTACCTGGAACAACCTGGACACGCTTACTTCCTATCAGGAACTGGAAAAGGCAGCCCGCGTAAACCTTGCGGAGGCTATGACCGGAGATAAAGGCGCAGAGCGCGTGAAAAAATACAGTGTGCCGATGGCAGAAGGACTTGTTTACTACTACGCAGCAAAGCAGGTAGATGACACCGTGCTGGACGCATTGAAGAAACTGGCTGACGAAGCACAGCTGGCAGAGAAATTCAAAGCTCTGTACAACGGCGAAGTGATTAACACCGGTGAGAAACGTCTGGTTCTGCATCATATGACCCGTGGTCAGCTGGGTGACGCAGTCACCGCGGACGGCGTGGACAAGCGTACCTTCTACAAACAGCAGCAGGAGCGCATCGCAGAATTTGCCAACAAGGTGCACAATGGAGAAATCACCAACGCGGCAGGAGAGAAGTTTACCACGGTTGTTCAGATCGGTATCGGCGGCAGTGACCTTGGCCCGAGAGCCATGTATCTGGCTCTGGAAAACTGGGCAAAGAAGAATGGCACCTTTAAGATGGAGGCAAAGTTTATCAGCAACGTAGACCCGGATGATGCTGCAGCGGTATTATATGGCATTGATGTGGCACATTCCATCTTCGTACTGGTTTCCAAGTCCGGAACCACTCTGGAGACCCTGACCAATGAGTCCTTCGTAAAAGATGCGTTAAAGAACGCAGGCCTGGATGCCTCCAAACACATGATCGCCGTAACCAGTGAGACTTCTCCGTTAGCTAAGAGCAGCGATTATCTGGCAGCCTTCTTCATGGACGATTATATCGGCGGCCGTTATTCCTCCACTTCCGCAGTTGGCGGCGCAGTCCTCTCTCTGGCATTTGGCCCGGAGGTATTCGCACAGTTCCTGAAGGGCGCAGCAGAGGCAGACAAGCTGGCAGCAGAGGCAGATGCAACGAAGAACGCTGCTATGTTAGATGCCCTGATCGGCGTTTACGAGCGCAATGTGCTGGGCTATCCGTGCACCGCAGTGCTTCCGTACTCCCAGGCATTAAGCCGTTTCCCGGCACATTTACAGCAGCTTGACATGGAGTCCAACGGCAAGTCTGTAAACCGCTTTGGCGAGCCGGTAAACTATGTAACCGGACCGGTGATCTTCGGTGAGCCGGGTACCAATGGACAGCACTCCTTCTATCAGCTTTTACACCAGGGAACCGACATTGTTCCGCTGCAGTTTGTAGGATTTAAGAAAAACCAGATGGATACTGATGTGGTAATCCAGGGTAGCACCAGCCAGCAGAAGCTCTGCGCAAACGTGGCTGCCCAGATCATGGCCTTCGCATGCGGCAAGGCAGACGAGAACCGCAACAAGAATTTCGAGGGCGGACGTCCATCCAGCATCATCATCGGTGAGCAGGTGAACCCGGGCGCACTGGGCGCACTGCTTGCACACTTCGAGAATAAAGTCATGTTCCAGGGCTTCTTATGGAACGTGAACAGCTTCGACCAGGAAGGCGTACAGCTGGGCAAGGTCCTTGCAAAACGCGTTCTGGCCCATGAGACGGACGGCGCGCTGAAGGCATTCAGTGATCTGCTGGAAATCTGATCAGCAACGGATGCGGCTTGCCGGGTTTTTCCGTCAGGTGTACATCCACAACATGGAATGGAATAAAGATGCTGCTGCAGCAGGCAAAACCTGGGCAGCAGCATTTTTCGGATATCATAGTAAATTACGCTTTCTGATACAAATAACAAAGGAAACTTACTTATGGCAAATCTGTTTTTGGAAATACCAGATTCGTTCTGGGGGCTGTTCCGCTCCAGAAACCGGCAGGTCTATATTGACGCGCTGCTGCAGATCAACGAGGAATACCAGTACAGCAACTATTATTTAAGCCGGGAAATCTGCATTCAGACTCTGAGCGATTATTTCGCCAAGACCCGCGTCGTGATGGTGCAGGATGAGCTGGAAGATGAACTGGATATGCTGGAGCCGCTTTCCACGCGAATCTTAAACTGGCTGTTAAAGGCGGGCTGGCTGCGCAAGGTGGACGATTACCACAATATGACCGTCAACATTGTCATTCCGGATTACGCGGCGGTGTTTGTGGATGCGTTTACGCATCTGGCCGGGGAGGACGAGGATGCTACCCAGGTCTATATCCAGAACGTGTACGCAATCTTGTTCGCCTTCAAGAATGACCCGCGCTGCAACATTTCCCTGTTAAAGACAGCGCTCATCAACACCCGCAAGCTGAATAAGACGCTGCAGGATATGCTCCACAACATGGACCGCTTTTTCGCCAGTCTTCTGGAACAGAAAAATTATGGAGACCTGCTGCGGGAGCATCTGGACGGCTATGTGGAAGAAATCGTGCAGAAAAAGTACCACATCTTAAAGACATCCGACAACTTTTATCTGTATAAAACGGACATCAAGCAGTGGCTGTCCCAGATGCGACAGGATACAGCATGGCTGGAGCGGGTCTGCGTGCGCAACAAGCAGCTTCGCGGCCTGGATATCACGCCGGAGGATATCATCAGCCAGCTGGATCTGATTGACCGGGGCTTTGATGACATCGAGCACCGCATCATGAACATGGATGCGGAGCATACCAAATACATCCGAGCTACGGTGACAAGGTTAAACTATCTGCTGAATCAGGATGACAACATGAAGGGAATGGTAATCCAGGTGCTGAATGAACTTTCTGGTTCTTCGGATGAGGAACTGGAGCAAAAGCTGGCACTCACCGCATCGAAGATGAACTTTTCCCAGTTTACCGTCATTTCCGACCGTTCCCTCTACAAACGGCGCAAATCCCGTCAGGATTTCGCGGCGGAGCTGGCGCCGGAGGAGGAGATGGAAGAACTCACCCGGGATGAAATTTTACAGCTTAACCGCATGAAGAACCGCTACAGCCGCAGGCAGATCCGTTCCTTTGTGCTGGACCGGATGGTGGATGGCCGGTATACGGTGACCAGCGATACCGTGTCTTCCCTGGAAGACTTTGAAAAGCTGGTGCTGGCGTACGATGACTCGGTGCGCAAGGACAGTCCCTACCGGGTGCTGGATCAGGAGGCGCCGATGGTGGAGCATGCGGGCTACCGGTATCCGGGGCTGGTGTTTGTAAGAAAGGAGTAACCGATGATCGATTATTATGAAGCACTTTCCGGGGCAGAACAGGAACAGGTTTCCGAGAGTATCCGCCTGTTGTACCGGCAGACATTTCTCCTGGAACGCACCTACGACCGGAAATCAAAGCGCTACCAGACGAACCCGGAGTTTTACCAGTGCAACCAGCATCTGGAATTTATCCGAAGCTATTTTGCCATCATGGGAATTGAGGTTGTGGAGAACAGCCAGCTTGGGCTCATATATATCCGCGGGGAGCAGGTGGTGGGAGAAAAGTTATCAAAGCTTGCAACGCTCTACGTGCTGATCCTGAAGCTGATCTACGACGAGCAGATGTCCTCGGTATCCACTTCCGTGAATGTGGTGACGACCTTAAGCGAGATCAACGAAAAAATCGGCAGCTACCGCCTGTTAAAAAGGCAGCCGTCTGTGTCGGATATTCGCCGGAGCCTGGCATTCCTGAAAAAGTATCAGGTCATCGAACCGTTAGATGTACTGGAAGATCTGGACGGTTTCAGCCGCCTTGTCATCTATCCCACGGTCAATGTGATCCTGATGGGAGACGATGTACGCGCGCTGCTTGAGACATTCCGCGAAGGAGAAGAGGAAGATGGAGAATCAGAGATTTGAAGCCCTGTCCAGGATCTGCCTGAACAACTGGCATTACATAAAACACAGAACCCTGTCCTTTGACGATGGGATCAACTTTTTTACCGGTCACTCCGGAAGCGGAAAATCCACCGTGATCGATGCGATGCAGCTTGTGCTGTATGCCAACACGGATGGCCGGGGCTTTTTCAACAAGGCTGCCGCCGATGATTCCGATCGGAGCCTGATCGAGTATCTGCGCGGCATGATCAATATCGGAGAAGACAACAGCTTCTCTTATCTGCGCAACCAGAACTTTTCAAGCACCATTGTGCTGGAGCTGCGCCAGACCGATACCGGTGCCTGCCAGTGCGTGGGCGTGGTATTTGATGTAGAAACCGCTACCAACGAGATTGGGCGCATGTTTTTCTGGCATAAGGGACCGATTCCGGATCATGAGTACCGCAAAGCAGACCGCACCATGTCCATTGACGAGGTAAAAAACTGGCTGCTGGCGAATTATTCCAAAGAAGAATGTTATTTTGGCTCCCACAATGAGCGATTCCGCAAGCAGCTTTACGATATCTATCTGGGCGGTCTGGACGCGGAGAAGTTCCCGCTGCTGTTCAAGCGCGCGATCCCGTTCCGCATGAATATCAAGCTGGAGGACTTTGTCAAAGAGTACATCTGCATGGAGCAGGATATTCACATCGAGGACATGCAGCAGAGCGTGACGGAATACGGACGCCTGCGCCACCGGATTGAGGATACCTGCAGGGAGATTGAGAGCCTGAAAGCCATCTGCGCGCAGCATGCGGTCATGGCTGCGGCCCGGGAAGAGAAAGAACAGTGCGGATATTTTGCAGGGAAGTTTGACATGTTGCAGGACCGCCGGAGAATCCAGGAAAGCCAGGATAAGATTCAGGCGCTGGCGGCGGACCAGGAGAAGGCGGCGCAGGATGCGGCTGCCATGGAGACCGAGATTCAGGATCTGACGGCGAAAAGCGAGGAGCTTCTGCGCAAGATTTCCAGCAGCGGCTACGAAGAACTGAAAAGTCAGTTAAAGGCTGTCAATGAGCTGGTGGAGCATCTGGGCAGCAGCCAGGCCCGCTGGAAACAGACGGCAGAAAAGCTGGCGGCCTGGAATGAGGAGGAAATCACATCCAACCGCACCCTCTGGGACATCGAGGCTTTTGAGAAAGGCGACATCAGTGAGGAAGCCTTAAAACGCCTGCAGGAAGACCTGCTTCAGATGCGGAAAGAAGTGGAGCGCCAGATGCAGGATGCCCGCAGCCAGATCCGGGAGAAAAACAAAGAGCTGACCAAAGCTCAGGAGGAGATTACCCAGTTAAAAGCCGGAAACAAAGCTTACCCGAAGGAGCTGGAAGCGGTGCGGGAAATTCTGCAGACCCAGCTCTTTTTAAAGACCGGAAAGAGTGTGGAGGTAGAGGTGCTTGCAGACCTTCTGGAAGTGCGGGACGATGCCTGGCGCAATGCCATTGAGGGTTATCTCGGCAACAACAAGCTGCTTTTGACGGTGGAGCCAAAGTACGCGAAGGCTGCGATGGAAATCTACAAGGAGCTGGATCCGAAAAAATATTACCGGGTGGCTGTGCTGGATACCGAGAAGGTTCTGGCAGACGAACAGCCGGTGTTAGAGGGTGCGCTGGCCGAAGAGGTGGAGGCCGGACGCGATTACGCCCAGGCCTATATTAATTTCCAGCTTGGCAAAGTCATCAAGTGTGACAGTGTGGACGAGCTGCGCAGCCACCGCATCGGCATTACCAGGGACTGCGTGCTGTATCACAGTTACCGGATCCAGCACATCAACCCGGATCTCTACACTCGGTCCGCTTATATTGGAAAGAAGAGCATGCGCCAGAGAGTGAAACTTCTGGAGGAATCCATCCGGAATCTGCAGGAGGAGCTGGAGCCGCTGCAGACCATGTTAAGCGACGGGGAGCGCGTGCTGGGCCTGGAATTTTTGAGCCAGGATCTGGAAGTGTATCTGGGCTGGAAAAAGGATAAGGCAGATTATGCGAAAAAGCAGCAGGAGCAGAAAAACTTAAGGGAGCGTCTGGAACAGTTAAAGAGCCAGAACGTGGCTGCATGGGAAGAAGAGCGGGCATCCCTTGTGGAGCTGTGCAGGCGCCGGGAAAAGGTGCTGGATCAGCTGAAACTGAATGAGGACCGCGCGAAACGGGATGGAGAGAAAGAAAAACAGGAACTGCTCCAGTTAGAGGGCTTCCTGGCAGACAAGGAACGGAACTATCAGGCCCGGCCGGAGTTTGACGGGGAGTTTCAGAAGCTTCTGGAACAGAAGCAGGAGAGCGGTGCCGCCATCCGCTACGACCTGCTGCGCGGGGAATACCTGCGCGGACAGGCAAAAGCGCAGGAGAAGCAGGATGCGGAAATGCAGAAACTGAGGGAGGTCCGCAATGGATATCTGCGTACATATCCGCACCGTAATTTTTCTGCCGAATCCGAGAACAACGAAGAGTATCAGAAATTACTGGATGATCTTTCTTGTGACCGCCTGGAGGAATACCGGAAACGTGCCGCGGAACAGGCGAAGGCAGCGGTGGAGCATTTTAAGGACGACTTCATGTACAAGATCCGCAGTGCCATCAAGGAAGCACTGCAGCGAAAGGACGAGCTGAACCGCATCATCAGCCACCTGGATTTCGGTAAGGACCGCTATCAGTTCTATATTGGAAAAAACAAAGGCAGCGATGGACGGTTTTATGACATGTTCATGGATGACGCGCTGCAGATCAAGCCGTCCGATCTGGATATTGGGCTGGACAATCAGCTGAATCTCTTCACCATGGAGCATGAGAGCCAGTATGGCCCGCTGATCAATGAGCTGATTGACATCTTCATTCCGCCGGATCACGCAACCCCGGAGGAAATGGAGACGGCTAAGCGCAATATGGAAAAATACGCCGATTACCGGACGTATCTTTCCTTCGATATGCAGCAGTTGATTCAGAATGAGGACGAAACCATTAAAATCCGTTTAAGCAAGATGATCCGCAAAAACTCCGGCGGCGAGGGGCAGAACCCCCTTTATGTGGCGCTGCTGGCAAGCTTCGCCCAGGCCTACAAGATCGACTTAAAGCCGGGTCTGCGGCGAAATCCGACCATCCGCCTGGTGGTGCTGGATGAGGCATTCTCCAAGATGGATGCGGAAAAGGTGGCCAGCTGCATCAAGCTGATCCGCGGACTTGGATTCCAGGCCCTCATCAGTGCCACCAATGACAAGATCCAGAACTATCTGGAGACCGTGGACAAGATTTTTGTCTTTGCGAATCCGAACAAGAAAAATATTTCCATTCAGGAATTTGAGAAACCGGAGTTTGAGCAGTTAAAGGAAGATCTTGCAGAGGAAGAGGATGAAGAATAAGCGGGAGAATGATTATCTGATACACCGGATTCTGGAGAAGATCGAAGGCAGCAGTGTGGACTGGCGCAAGGAGGCTTCGGGGAACCGGAGCCTGAAAATCCAGCAGGAGGATTTTAACCGGGCAGGGAAAACGGAACTTCTGGAGGAAGCCAGGAAACTGGAACAGCGTGGACTGATCCAGATTAAGTGGCTCGAATACGGAAATGATATCGAAAAGATTACCTATCGTCTGGAACAGGCCGGGCAGTTCTATGAGCTGCTGGGCCTGATTCCAAAATGGGAGCGTCTTGCGTCGGAGAAAGAGAAGATTCAGACATGGAGCGGGAAAGCACAGACTGGATGGCTGAAGGCCTATTACCGGAATCTGGAGGATGCTCTGGAAAAGGGAAAACAGCCTGCGGATCTGGAAAAGTACGGGGAACCGCTTTTTATCTGTCTGGATGCACTGGAAAAGCTGAAGGAGCCGGTCTATCAGCGGGTGTTCAGCGTTGCGGTCCTGGGTGGTACCAAAGTATTTGAAAACGTGCTGAGAACAAGAGTGGTATCCATTCTGTCCGAATATCATCCGGATGTCGATGAAGCTATGAACGACAAGGAGGTGTTATCTCAGGTTTACCTGGAGGAATACGCCCAGGAGCTTGCCGTGAAGGGAAATTTAATGATCAGCCTGAAGGAAAACGAAATCTCCCTGGCTGATTTTTGCTATGGAACGGTCCTCAACACGGAAACGCTCCGGCACGCAGTGATCCCGGCTAACCAGAAAATCCAAAAGATTGTGACGGTGGAAAACAAGGCAAACTACGTTTCCATGCCTTATGAGGAAGGAACCCTGATCGTGTTTTCCCATGGATTCTTCTCACCACTGGAGTGCGAGTTCTTAAGAAGACTTCTGGCAGTCCTTCCCGAGGTGAAGTTTTATCATACCGGGGATCTGGATTACGGCGGCATCCGTATTTTCCGCCATATCCGCGAACATATCTGTCCGGAGGTCCGTCCCTTACAGATGGATGCGGACTGGTATGACCGTTACCTTCCATACGGTTATGAAATGAAGCCGGAGACCCTGAAAAAGCTGGAAGCCATGCAGGGGACAGAACCCCTTATGGAGGATCTGATTGGACGCATACTCAAAGGAAAAATGGGAATTGAGCAGGAATGTTTTCTGATATGACGTTTTTCCTATACAAGATGAAGCGTATCCTGTATTTTACAAACAGCATAGTGACGCCTATAATAAGCATCAGAAAGAGAAAATAAAACAAGTAACCGGGACGCAAATCTGAGTGTGAAGTAACCGTCGGAAATGACAAAATGGATATTGACGAGCCGTCCGTAGAGGTTCTTACTGTAAGCAGATAATAAAAAAATCCTCGTAACTGTGAGGGTACTGAACAGTTACAAATCCTCCATAAAAAGGGAGGAGCCGGTGAGCGTTCAGCCCACCGGCGATTATGAAAAAAATTTATCAAATTGTACTTGGCAGCTTCATTTGATGATGTAAGTATATCGAGAAAATGTGAAAGAAGTTTTTCCTGGATATGGAATGTTTGTAACTAATTTATGAACAGTTCATGAACAGGAAAGGCTTCTTTTTTTGTCAAAAAATAATTCTGAAAATTGTGACGCGTCACAATGATGAATTGTAAGAGATGTGTTATAATAATTTGTACAATGAAATGAGATAAATAAGGGGGTGAGTTAGTGAAAATAACAACAGTCATGGACAACAAACGTGGAGAACAGAAATCGCTGATTGCAGAACATGGTCTGTCATTTCTGGTGGAAACGGAAAAATCACAGATTTTATTTGATTTTGGCGCCGGAAAAGCTGCGTATGACAATGCTAGAAAGCTCAATATTGGGATGGAGAACATAAATTATGCCATAGGAAGCCATGGACATTATGACCACGCAGGCGGCTATCCGGAATTCGTGAAAGAAGGGCTTCGTTGCCCACTGTATACGGGAACAGGCTATTTTGAAGAAAAATATGCCCGGGACGGCATGAAAGCTACTTACCTGGGATGTGGTTTTGATGAAGCCTGGATGCAGAAACGGGGACTGGAACACCGGATCTGTGACGGCTATCTGGAACTGGAGCCTGGATGCTATCTGGTTGGAAATTTTGAGCGTACCCATGAGTTTGAGCAGATTCCGGGCCGTTTCGTGCTGCGCCGTGGCGGCCAGTGGGAAAAGGATTCTTTTTCCGATGAAATCTGCATGGTGTTAGACGGGGCGGAGGGACAGACAGTCATTGTTGGTTGCAGCCATCCGGGAATCCTGAACATTCTGACCACCGTGCAGAAGCGTTTTGGTAAACCCATTCGGGCAGTCTTTGGCGGCACCCATCTGATGGAAGCAGATGCAGAACGGATCCGCATTACGCTGGATAAGATGAAACAGATGGGCGTTGGCCTTATCGGGTTTAACCACTGTTCCGGAGAACAGCTTCAGGAAATCATGAATCAGGAAACGCAGCTGGAGCACTGCTATCTGGGCGCGGGCGATTGTATTTATTTATAGGAAGGACGAGGAAGCAATGAGCGAATTTGCAAAGCTGGCACAGGATTTCGTGGAAGCTACATCTCTGCTGGTGGGTCAGCGGACCATTAACATCATGGATCAGAAGGGCATCATCATTGCTTCTACCGAAAAGCACCGGATCGGTGATTTTCATCAGGGAGCCGCGGAGGTTTTGGAAACCGGAAAGCCGGTGCTGATCAAAAAAGAGGATCTGCCCCATTATCCGGGAACCAAGGAAGGCTACAATATGCCGATCTTTCTGAATGATGAGATCATTGGGGTGGTGGGAATCTTCGGATGCGAGGAAGAGGTGCAGAGCATTGCCAATCTGCTTCGCGTCTATGTAACCCAGAGCTTTTCCCAGCTTCAGATGACGCAGAAGCAGAATCTGGAGGCGGAACTGCGAAACCAGCTTTTGCGGCTGCTTTTGTTTGGCGGGGAAAGCCAGAAGGAGATGATCACAAAGCTGTGCGGCATGCTGAATCTGCAGATGGAATTTCCAATCCGGATTATTCTGCTGTATGAGCGGGCCCGGGAGCGCAATATGAAACATCTGCTGGATTACTCCCAGCTCATCCAGAATCTGATCTGGAAAAACGTGCTGGACCGGAGGCGGGATGTATTTGGAATCCAGAATGCGGATTATGTGATTTTGCTTGGCGGCGGAGAACAGCAGGAAATGCAGAAGCGTCTGGATAAACTGCTGCATGAAATTGAAACAGAAGGTGTCTGGAATGCCGCAGTTAGCAGTCCATGCAGAAACTTAGAAGAGATTTCAGCCGGTATGAGAGAAGTGTCTGTACTGAGAAACAGGAAAGGAGGAACGATTCAGAATCTGGAAGAACATGCGTGCAGAATGCAGTATCTGTTGGGGAGTCTGACGGTACAGGAAGGGGCACGAACGGTGGTAAGCATGCTTCGCAGGCTGGAAGACCAGCATGGGGGAAATCAGGCGGAGCAGCTTTTGCGCACAGCCCGGGTGTATTACGAATGCGGAGGAAGCGTTGCGAAAGCGGCAGAACAGCTGAATCTGCATAAGAACACATTGCTGTACCGCATGAAACAGCTGTACCAGACCCTGAAACTGGAGCAGGATACCGCATTTGTGCGGGAGTTTTTTATCCGAATGCTTCTGGAGTACCGTAATATGCCAGCGGGCGGCAAAAGCCCGGACGGCATGGAATAAGAACATGCAGTTCGTGCAGCGCAGGAACTGTGACGAATTTGGAGAATGGATCGCGCTTAGCGAAAAGGAGGTATTTTTATGTCAGGTTTATTTATTTTTGGCGTGATATTTTTAGCAGTTGTATGTATGGTCATAGCCATATCGAAGTTTAACATGCACCCGTTTCTGGTGCTGACCGTCATTGCAGTATTGGTAGGTCTTGTATGTGGAATCCCGACGGAAGAGGTTATCAGTACCGTCAAGAGTGGATTTGGTAATATTCTGGCCAGCATCGGTATCGTAATTCTGGCCGGAACCATCATCGGAACGATCCTGGAAAAAACCGGTGCAGCCCTCACCATGGCGAACACCATTTTAAAGATCGTTGGTAAGGAAAAGAGCGTTCTGACCATGGGCATCACTGGATATATCACCGGTATCCCGGTATTCTGTGATTCCGGTTTCGTTATCTTAAGCCCGATCTCCAGAGCACTGGCAAGCCAGAGTAATGTTTCCCTGGCTGTTATGGCAACCGCACTGTCTGGTGGTCTGTATGCAACCCACTGCCTGGTACCGCCGACCCCTGGCCCGATCGCCATGGCAGGTACCCTGGAAGCAGATCTGGGTCTGACCATTCTGGTAGGTCTTCTGATTTCCATTCCGGCTGTTGCATCTGCCCTGATTTATGCAAATAAGGTATCCAGCAAGATCGATATTCCGGCAAACCCGGAGTACACCGTAGAAGAACTGGTAGAGAAATACGGCAAGCTTCCTGGTGCATTCCATAGTTTCTCCCCGATCCTGCTCCCGATCATCCTGATTGCGTTAAAGTCTGTCAGTGATTTCCCAAGCGCACCGTTTGGTGATGGTGCCGTGAAGATGTTCTTCTCTTTCATCGGTAACCCGGTTATCGCCCTGATTCTTGGCGTATTCCTTGCCATGACCCTGATTCCGCAGGAAGAGAAGCAGAATTCCCTGAAATGGATTACCGAGGGTGTTACCAACTCCGCAGGTATCCTGGCTATTACCGGTGCAGGCGGTTCCTTTGGTGCCATCCTTCAGAAACTCCCGATCGCGGACGCTCTGAGCGCATCCTTACTGGGACTTGGCGTTGGCGTATTCCTGCCGTTCATCATTGCGGCACTGTTAAAGACTGCTATGGGTGCTTCTACCGTAGCAATGATCACCACCTCCGCTATGATCGCTCCGATGATGCCGGCCCTGGGATTCACTTCCCCGTTGGCAAAGGTTCTGGTTATCATGGCCATCGGCGCAGGTTCCATGACCGTATCCCACGCAAACGATTCTTACTTCTGGGTGGTATCCCAGTTCTCGGATATGGATACACAGGATGCTTATAAGTGCCAGACCGGTATGACGGCAGTCATGGGTATCACGACTATTATCGTGGTATTTATCCTGTCCCTGATTTTTGTACACTGATTGCCAACAGGTAAATAAAATCGTTTTAGACGATACGAATGCCCCGCAGACTTATGGGTTTGCGGGGCATTGTGAGTTATTTCCCAAATGTATTGCTATTTTTGGCAGCGGCTTTGGCTGCCAGTGTATTTGTAGAAGAAAACAGGGAATCAGTTGGTGCAACTGGACTCATCAGCACACGACCGGTACCGCGGTATACATTTACGAGGCCTTCGCCACTTACTGCAGATCCGACCAGAGTTTTGGTAGTGCGTTCCACGGTAAAATCAAGATTTGAGGACCAGCATACAGCCAGATTGCCATCGATTTTTAATTCATCATTTTCCAGTTCAATTTCAATCAGTTCATCTTCTGGAACATTACTCTCTAAAGCAACCGCACCGTTACCCTGCAGGCTCATATTAAATAAACCTTCACCGCCTAATACAGCGGAAGAGAGAGTCTTACGTGCCACAATGTTGCGCTTCACATTTGCGTCGCAGGCAAGAAACATTCCATCTTCAATGGTCATTCCAACATTTCCCCATTTGGAAACATCCTGAAGGATAATATATTTGTAGGTTGGTTCCAGAACAAGAAATCCTTCACCGACATATTCAGGCTTTACGGCAGTTTCTTTGGTAACGGCCCCTTTAATTGCCTTGCCAAAGAGATCGCCGAGTCCCTTTACTCCGGATGTTGCCTGTACATTTCCACCCATCCACTGCATGGCACCGGCCTGAATGACGGCAGAATGATCTCGGCTGATGTCAATGACTACCTGCCGCCTCCGGACATTCATCTTACTCATGAAGTATTCATCGATAGCATTCATAGGGGATACGCTGGCATCCTGAACATATTCTAATACATGGAAGTTATTGATAGTGCTGATAATTTTACGGTTATTGTTTTCAAGATTAACAATTCTCATGATGGATTCTCCTTTGTGTGATTATTGTAGAAAACCGTTGCATATGAATCATAGTATATATGGGAATTCTGTAAAAGTAAACATCATGATTAGGGACAAACGTAACTGTTCAGTAGGTCTGCGCATTCACTGCGCTGACCGTATGAAAACATGGGCTTGCAGGCAAAAATCCCATT
>NZ_JBBMFJ010000040.1:0-25182 GCF_040096075.1 Ventrimonas faecis | reverse complement strand
GGCCCTCCTAATGATATTTATTGTATCATAGAAGGACCTTACTTAGGTTATTTTACAGAAAAAGTTTCATAGGCTCGTTTTATTTGGAACCATGGTCATTTTCTTTGCCATTGGTGTACCGATCGGTATTTGTCTGATCTTTCCGTGCTTCCTTCTGCTGTTAGTGAATCCGGTTACATCGGCTTCTTTTCTGGCACAGAGCTTTTATACCGGCGTAGCATCGTCATCCATGATTGCGCTGCCGTTTTTCATGATTTGCGGCAACATTATGGATAAGGGTGGTATTTCTAAACGTTTGGTAGGTGCGGCAAACAACTGTATTGGCGGTATTACCGGTTCTCTTGGTATGGTAACCATTCTGGCTTGTATGATGTTTGGTGCAGTATCTGGTTCTGCCGTTGCAACCGTAGCAGCAATTGGTGCGATCATGCTTCCGGAGATGGTAAGAAATGGATACGATAAGTATTATGCAACCGGACTTTGCGCAACCGCAGGTGGTCTGGGCATCATCGTTCCGCCAAGTTATCCGATGGTTATTTACGGCGTTACCAACAACGAATCCATCGGTGATCTGTTCATCGCCGGTATTGTTCCAGCATTCCTGGTAGGTGGTCTCTTAATGCTGGTCAATTATCTGTACTGCAAGAAACATGGAATCAAAGGCGACAACAAGTTTGATCTGAAAGTAGCGCTCAAAGGTTTCTGGGATGCAAAGTGGGCGCTGTTAATGCCAGTCATCATTCTGGGCGGTATCTACAGTGGTATTTTCACTGCAACCGAGGCAGCAGTTGTGGCAACGGTTTATGGAATCATCATCGGATGCTTCGTATACAAAGAGGTTACTTTTAAGCAGTTATGGAATGAGTTTAAATCCACTGCCACATTCTCCGGCGGTATGATGTGGACCGTTGCACCGGCTACCGCAATCGGCCTGATCTTTACTTACATGGGCGTAAATAAGGGAATCGCGAACTTCTTCTTAAGCATTTCCACCAACACCTATGTGGTAATGAGCCTTGTTATCGTAATCTTGTTCTTCATTGGTATGTTCATGCAGACCACTCCGGCTATCGTTATTTTCAGCCCGGTTCTGTTAAACGTAGCTAAGACCGTTGGCGTAAGCTCCTTACAGTTTGGTGTTGTTATGACACTGGCTCTGGCACTTGGTTTCTGTACTCCGCCAGTATGTGCGAACGTATTTGTGGCACAGAGTATGACGGGCCTGCCTATGGATAAGATTGTAAAGCCTGCGATACCATTTATCGCAATGTTGATTGTGGCACTGTTCGCAGTGGCATTTGTACCGGGACTGTCTGTTGGGCTGGTTAGTCTTCTCAAATAAGCAAAAAGGACGCGCATACGGCGCGTCTTTTTTGTCTGATAGAAAAAGAAGAGGCGTAAACAGCGCCTCATTGATAGTTAAAGATTAGGGTAATAAGAGATGGAACGTTCCCTGGAACCCATAATGGCTTTGGTGAATCGGTCCATATCACAGGTTTTGATGGATTCCACCAGTTCTTTGTGGTGTTCCATAATGCGGGAAAAACCCTGGAATGCAGCCACAGATTTTTCTACATTGTGGTGCATTACATCATCGGTGAGCTCAGCAATGGCATCGTAGATCAGAAAGAGCAGTTCATTGTTTCCGAGACTGCAGATCAGACGGTGAAAATCGCTGTCCAGCTCGTGAAATTTAGGAAGATCTCCCCGATCTGCCGCCGCTTCCATCTGATGAAAGAGTTCTTCTAGCTTTCCAATTTTCTCCTGGGAGATGGAGTCGGTCATGGCAAGACGGACACTTCCTAACTGGAGAATGGCGCGCATGTCGTTGATTTCATTTGGATTGCGTCCCAGGAGTTTTAAACGGTAGAGTTCTGTAAAGTAGGAACGCAGGTTGAAGTCCCGGACAAAGGTTCCTTCACCGACACGGGTTTCGGTTAATCCCATGGCACAGCAGCGCTGGATGGCACTGCGCAGGGACATACGACTGACATCTAAAGACGCGGCCAGTTCCGTTTCGGATGGGAGTTTTTCCCCTGGAGCCCAGGTCCCTTTTAAAATTTCGGATTGCAGATAATCGAAAATCTGATCCACTAGGCTGGATTTTACAAATTTTGGCATGATAGTTTACTCCTGATTCTATATAATTTGAATGATTGTGTACAGGTTCCGATTTGCAGATTTTTATCTGATGTAGAAATGATTGAGTAATACTGTGAAGAGCAAAAAGGAATGGTCTAGTTGTACGACAAGTGTATCTATAGACAAGTATAAAGAATAAATCGAGAAAATGCAATCAATTTATTTGAAATAGGATTGGAAAGGTCATAATACACAAAAATTAGAGAAAAAATAGTTGAAAAATAACAAAAAAGTTGCAAAAACCTTTACGATATCATTATTGCTTCTTGAAAAAGAAGATGATAACATACTTGTATAACAGGAAGACAGGAATACAAGTAGCAAAACGATGACAAAGCAATGTATGATGATGGAAAAGGGAGAACGACTTATGGCAAAGACAATGACAAAGTTAGTATCACTGGGGTTATGTGTATCCATGGGAGCAGCGCTGGCTGCATGTGGAGGCTCAGGGAGCAATAGTAGTGAGGAAACTTCTGCCCAGACACAGGGAGCAGCCCAGAGTGAAGGCAGTTCAGAGGGAAACGTAGCAGCTTCCGATGATATTCCGGTTAAACTGCGCATGGCATCCGTGGTTTCCCAGAATGAGTTGAATGAGCGCAAAACCGGTATGGCAGCGGGCCTTATGACCTGGATCGATACCGTACAGCAGGAATCCGGCGGAAGTATTACTATTGACTTGTACCCAGATAGCCAGCTGGCATCTGGAACAGATGCCATTGTAAACGGAATTACCAGTGGTGCTTTTGAGGTAGCACATTTTACTACAAGCAACTGGGGGGAGTACTCCAACGCATTTGCGGAATTAAATGTTCCGTATCTGTTTAGCAATTATGAGGAAGTGGACAAGATTCTGGAGGGCGACATCGGACAGCAGATGAAAGACCGCCTGGAGCAGGATGTAAGCGGAATCAAGCCGTTAACCTATTTATTCATCGGCTTTCGCAACGTAACCGCTTCCAAACCGATTCAAACAGTAGATGATATGAAGGGCTTAAAAATCCGTACCATGAATGACAAACTTCAGATTGCAGCCATGGAGGCCATGGGATGTGCTGTTACTTCCGTTCCAATCAGCGAGCTTTACAGTGCCCTGCAGACCAAGATGGTAGACGCAGAAGAGAATCCGTTATCTACGATCTACTCCAACAAGTTCTACGAAGTAAACCCGTACTGCTGTTTGACAAACCATTCCTACACTTCCACGTTCGTGTTCATGAGCAAGGATGCCTATGACAAACTGTCTGATAATCAGAAAGCAGCGGTTGAGAAAGCAAACGAAGCAGCCCTGGCTGCATCACAGGAAGCAGCAGGAAGCGCAGACGAAGAGTATAAGAAGCTTTTAACTGATGCGGGGATGAATATTTACGAGCCAACAGCAGAAGAACTGAAGAAATTCCAGGACGCGGCAAGCTCCTGCTGGGATCAGGCAAAAGAAATCATGGGTCAGGAACGTTATGATGCACTGATGGCTGAAATGGGTAAGTAGAATACTGAGGAGAGAAAACAACATGGAGAGAAATACCAGAGGTTGGAAAAAAAATTTTGTAAACATCGATCAGTATGTTAGCGCGGTCATTTTCATCGTGATCATGTTCCTTCTGTTTTTGCAGGTGGTGAGCCGTTATGTGTTTCACCATTCTTTTACCTGGACAGAGGAACTGTCCGTACTGTTGTTCGTGTGGATGACTTACCTGGGGGTTTCCAGTGCGGTAACCTATCGTAAGAACCTCCGTATTGATGCACTGCTTAACGTAGTGCCGTTTAAAGTGAAAAAGGCAATGCTTATTGCCAGTGATATGATTTTCATCATCTTTAACCTGTATCTTATCATTCCGTTTTTGGAACTGATTCAGAGCATCGGAACATCAAAAACCCCAATCCTGGGAATTCCGAAAGCCATTACCTACTGGCTAATCCCGGTAATCCTGGTTATTTCTTCCATCAAGCTTCTTGTGGATATTAAGAAACTGATCCATGAGGATGAGAAACGTCTGGGCGCATCCAAACCGACCATCGACCTGGAAGCCTTGGAGGAAGAATACAGACAGAAACAACGTGTAAAGCTTGAAAAAGGGGGAAACTGATTTATGGATCTGTTGGTATTATTTGGAACAATGATTCTGTTTTTTGCCATCGGCGTGCCGATTGGCATCTGCCTGATTTTTCCGTGCTTTTTACTGCTTTTGGTGAATCCGGTAACATCGGCATCGTTTCTGGCACAGAGTTTCTACACTGGTGTAGCATCCTCCTCCATGATTGCACTTCCGTTCTTCATGATCTGCGGTAATATCATGGACAAGGGCGGTATCTCCAAACGTCTGGTAGGTGCAGCCAATAACTGTATTGGCGGTATTACCGGTTCTCTTGGTATCGTTACTATCCTGGCCTGCATGCTCTTTGGGGCGGTATCCGGTTCTGCAGTTGCAACAGTGGCAGCTATTGGAGCAATCATGCTTCCGGAAATGGTAAGAAATGGCTATGATAAATATTATGCAACGGGTCTCTGTGCAACGGCAGGAGGCCTGGGCATCATCGTTCCGCCGAGTTACCCAATGGTTATTTACGGCGTAACAAACAACGAGTCCATCGGTGATCTGTTCATTGCAGGCATTGTTCCGGCAGTGCTGGTTGGTGTCCTGCTGATGTTAGTAAACTATATTTATTGTAAAAAACGCGGCATTAAAGGCGAAAACAAATTCGAACTGAAAACCGCTCTTAAAGGCTTCTGGGATGCAAAATGGGCACTGCTGATGCCAGTCATCATCCTGGGAGGAATTTACAGCGGTATCTTTACCGCAACAGAGGCGGCGGTGGTGGCAACCGTTTATGGAATTATCATTGGCTGCTTTGTATATAAGGAAGTAACCTTCAAACAGCTCTGGGTTGAGTTTAAATCCACTGCAACATTCTCTGGCGGTATGATGTGGACCGTAGCTCCGGCAACGGCAATCGGCCTAATCTTTACTTACATGGGTGTCAATAAGGCAATCGCAAGCTTCTTTTTGGGAATTTCCACAAACACTTATGTGGTTATGAGTCTGATTATCATCATTCTGTTCTTTATCGGAATGTTTATGCAGACGACACCGGCTATCGTTATTTTCAGCCCGGTTCTGTTAAACGTAGCAAAGAGCGTAGGCGTCAGTTCTCTGCAGTTCGGCGTGGTTATGACTATTGCCCTGGCTGTTGGCTTCTGTACACCTCCGGTTTGTGCGAACGTCTTTGTAGCACAGAGTATGACGGGACTTCCAATGGACAAGATTGTAAAGCCTGCAATTCCGTTTATCGGAATGCTGATTCTGGCACTGTTTGCAGTGGCATTTGTACCGGGATTATCAGTAGGTCTGGTCCAGCTTTTAAAATAGCAAAACAGAACAAAAAAGCTATCGCAGGCGGTTTTACAAAATAAATAAGGAGAAGGACCATGGAACAGGTAAATAAGTTATTAAACGGGGTGGAAATCCCAGATATGGCACAGGTGCGTCAGAACTTTTCCGCACCGGTACTGGATGATCCGTGTGGAACATTGAAACAGCAGTTAGATCGTCCGGAAATTCGAAATCTGGTAAAACCTGGAATGAAAATTGCGGTGACTGTAGGCAGCAGAGGGATAGCAGAGTATATCCCTCTGCTTCGCTGCATTCTTGACAGCTTAAAAGAGATGGGGGCAGAACCATTTCTGATTCCGGCCATGGGAAGCCACGGCGGAGCATCGGCAGAAGGTCAGAAAAAGCTGCTTGCTGGATACGGGATTACGGAGGAGAGCGTGGGAGTTCCGATCCGGGCTACCATGGAAGTGGTGGCGGTGGATCAGACAGATTCTGGAGAGACGGTCTGGGTAGACCGTTACGCGAAGGAGGCTGATGGCATTGTCCTGTTTAACCGGATTAAGCCGCATACGGGATTCCGCGGAGATTACGAGAGCGGACTGGTGAAGATGGCTGCCATCGGGCTTGGAAAACAGAAAGGGGCAGAAACCGTCCATGATGGAGGGCCTGCTATGATGGCCAGCCGTGTCCGTGAGTTTGGTTGCCGGGCAATCCGAGCTGTGAATGTCTTATTTGGTGTAGGAACCGTAGAGAATGCCTATGAGAAAGTGAGAATGGTGCATGCTCTGACCCGGGATGAAATTTTTACCGAGGAGCCGGAGATGCTGGCCGTGGCAAAGAGCGGAATGCCTTGTATCATGTTTGAGCATCTGGATGTTTTGATTGTAGACCAAATTGGAAAAAATATCAGCGGACCAGGCATGGATCCGAATATCACGCACACCTATCTGCCGGGGGCAGCAATTTCGGAAGAACTGCGTGCAAAGCGTGCGACCCGGGTGGTGATCTTTGATCTGACAGAAGAAACCCACGGAGCAGCTATGGGAATCGGTATGTCCGATATCACCACAAAACGGCTTTTTGAGAAGATGAATCTGGATACCACTTATCCGAACTGCCTGACTGGCGGGGTTACTGTATCTGCGAAGATCCCGATGATGTTTGATAGCCAGAAGCTGGCTATCCAGGCGGCAATCAAGACGTTAAATGGGGCAGATCTTGAGCATCTGCGCATCGTGCGTATTAAAGATACGCTGCATACCGAGTACATTGAGATCTCAGAAGCACTGATGCAGGAGGCAAGGGAGAATCCAGAGGTGGAAATTGTGTCAGAACCTGCCCCTCTGGTATTTGACGAGGATGGAAATCTGTTTTAAAAAGGCGGCCTACCGGGCCGCCTTTACCGCGTTCTGGATTGCCTCTGCCATAACTTCTGCAGCCAGTGTCCCGGCAACATTTAAGTCTGCTTCTACGGTTCCAATGGAGGCGGCATAGATGGAATCGCCGTCGGCCATGGTGCCTACCGGGTTGATGCAGCGCGCGTAGCCGCTGCGGGCCATGGAAGCAATTTTGCTTAATTCTGCTTTGGAAAAAGCGCCGTTGGTGATAATGGCACCGATGGTGGTGTTGGTTTTGCTGTTTGGATCGTGTTGGAACTGGTCGGTTCGCTGGCTGAATTTGTAGAGCTCTTCCAGGGTATCAAAGAATCCGCTGCCATCCGGTTTTCTTGGACCGGCGATTTTTTCGCCGGTAGCCGGATTATAAACATCGCCGAAGGCATTTAAGATCACAACGGCGGCAATCTTTAAGTCACCGATGGAGACTGCATACATGCCAAGACCGGTTTTGGTTGCTTTGTCCCGGCCATAGATTTTGCCAACACTGGCGCCGGTGCCTCCGCCTAAGATGCCGGATACCGGATGCGGGTGTTCTGCATCCTGGCAGGCAGCATAACCCATAGCAGCATCCGGGCGGATATCAGAACGTCCAATACTCAGGTCGTAGATACAGGACTGGCAGACTAACGGAACCTTCGCAAATCCGGTTTCATAACCAATACCGTGTTCTTCCAGATAGCGCATGACTCCGTCACTGGCAGCCAGGCCGAAGGCAGAGCCACCGGAGAGTACAATGGCATTGAGCGGATTGTCGGCGGTGATGGGAGATGTAAGTGGCGTTTCACGGGAAGCAGGCCCCCCTCCGCTGATATCAATACCAGCTTTTGCACCGTGGTCGAAGAGCAGAACCGTCACACCGGTCATGGCCTCATAATCCTGGGCGTTGCCGATGCGAAGACCCTCAAGATCAGTAATGGGAATCTCTCTGACAGAGTCGAATAATTTCATGATGAACCCTCCATGTTTGAAATAGTTAAGCCGCAGGGATCCTGCGGCTTATGAAATCGTGTTTCTTCTATTTTATATAGCCCGTTTTTACTGGCGGAATGCTGCAGCCAGTGCGCGGGATACGGCGCTGCCCAGAATGGTGCAGGCAACTGCCTCAATAGCACCCTGAACACCGACAAACAGAATCACGAAAATAAGCGGATTCGTTGCGCCGAGCTTGGTAACAATGCCCTGGATATACTCAGTATTATAGAAAAAGAGTACCAGAGAACTCATGAAGAACAGTGTATTTAACAGCGGGCAGGACAGGCTTGCCACGATGAATGCACCATTTTTGGAAAATTTCTTTACCAGCTGGAAAATCAGACCGCAGATCCATCCTTCAAGGATTCGCGGAACCAGGCAGGTAAATAACAGGCCGAACGGATTGATCTGCATAAGTGCTGCACTGAATGCAGAGCCGCCGGTTAATGCCATAGCCACGCTGGTCAGGCCAAAGGCTGCGCCGCAGATGGCACCGGCTGTCGGTCCAAGAATGATGGCACCGACGGCAACCGGAACGGTTAAAAAGGTGATGGTAAGTCCCGGGGTACGTAAGTAACCGAGCGGTGAGAAGGCCATAACGAAAATAATCGCTACCATAAGGGCCAGCTTCACCATGAATGAAGTCCGGGTGTGTGAAAGTTCTGAACTGATTGGATTCCTTGTTGCTGTTTTCATTGTTTTCTCCTTCTTTCGCTGATAAAACGGCATGATCTGCTGCGCACAAAGGCAGCCGGACCGGTGTCCCCCTGTTTTTCAGCATTTTGATATTGAGTGGGGATACAATGAACGGAATCTTAAGAAAGGCAGACGGACCTGGCAGAAGTATCAAGATACTGCTCCCTGAGAAATGTCGCCGACAGAGTAAATTGTTGCAGCCGGAATGGTCTGCACGGGTTCTGTCTGGACAGATTATGAAAGGGCGCAGAAGACTGCGTCCGAACTGAGATTTGATACATTTTCCTAAGAATAACGTTCAACCCTACTATAACACAAATCTTTCAAACGGCAAGTGTTTCTGGAGATACATAGGAATTTTTTTTATTTTATGCTATACTGGAATCGTATTTGTGCTAATCTGGAAGAAACTGGATGGATTAGTGCCGGGCTTCTGACAGAAAAGATGAATGCGGAAAGAGAGGAAAATGATATGAAGAAAACAATGACAATGCTCCTGGCGTGTGCCATAACTGCGGCATCTCTGGCTGGATGCTCCGGTGCAGACAAGACTCAGACAGCGGCAGAGAAGGAAGCTGTAGAGGAGACAACCGCAGCAGAGACAGCGGCGGAAACTGCGGCGGAAAAAGAGACTTCTGAGGCAGTAAAGCCAGACTCAGATGCAGAGACTCTTCGCGTTGGTTCCCTGAAGGGGCCTACCACCATAGGACTGGTTTCCCTGATGGACAAGGCTTCAAACGGGGAATCGGAGGGAGCTTATGAGTTTACAATGGCAGCAGATGCTTCTGAACTTGCGGCGCAGGTGGTTTCCGGTGATCTGGATATTGCGCTGGTTCCGGCCAATCTGGCAAGTGTGCTGTACCAGAAAACAAAACAGGGCATTGAGGTCATTGATATCAATACGCTAGGTGTGCTTTATGTGGTTTCTGCGGATGATTCCATCCACAATATCGGGGATCTGAAGGGGAAAACGCTGTATATGACCGGAAAGGGAACTACGCCGGATTATGTGCTGCAGTATCTTTTAAAGGCCAACAGCCTGAGTACCGATGATGTGACGATTGAATATAAGTCTGAGGCTGCTGAGGTTGCTGCGGTATTAAAGGAACAGGAAGATGCCATTGGTCTTTTGCCTCAGCCTTTTGTGACTGCCGCTATGGCACAGAATGAGAATTTAAAGATGGTGCTGGACCTGACAGAGGAGTGGGATAAGACCCAGCCGGAAAATGGCAGTTCCCTGGTTACCGGTGTTACAGTATGCCGTAAAGAGGTTCTGGAAGAGAATCCGGAGGCAGCAGAGCTGTTTGTGAAGGAGCATGGAGAATCCGCTGAATGGGTCAATGCCAATGTGACCGATGCCGCAGAGCTGGTAGCAGCGGCAGGAATCATCGAGAAGGCTCCGATCGCTGTAAAAGCGATTCCGTACTGCAGCATTGTCTGCATTGATGGTGAGGATATGAAGACCAGACTGTCTGGTTATCTGGAGGCTCTGTATGAGATGGATCCGTCTGCTGTAGGCGGACAGATGCCGGATGATGGTTTCTATTATCTGCATGAGTAGGTTGAGAAAGCCGTTTATTATCTGTCTGTGGCTGGCATTCTGGCAGACTGCAGCTGTGCTAGTCCACAATTCCATTATGCTGGTGGGGCCTTTTGAGGCCCTGCTGGCATTGTGGTCACTGCTTCCGTCCGCGGATTTCTGGCGCTCTGTTGCCGGCTCCTTTGGACGCATCAGTGCCGGCTTCCTGCTTGCATTTGCAGTTGGAATACTGCTTGGAAGCCTTGCATACACAGCTCCGTTTCTGGAAGAAATTCTGGAGCCCTTCATGCTGTTTCTCAAGGCAGTTCCGGTGGCCTCCTTCGTGATTCTCGCCCTGATCTGGGCCGGTTCCAGAAACCTCTCCGTGGTAATATCGTTTCTGGTAGTATTGCCGGTGATCTATGTCAATACCTTAGCCGGATTGCAAAGTACAGATCCGAAGCTTCTGGAAATGGCCGTGGTGTTCCGGATGCCGGTCTGGCGGAAAATACGCTTTATTTATCTTCCGGCGCTAGTGCCACATCTGGTAAGCGGATGCCGCATTGCCCTTGGCATGAGCTGGAAATCCGGCGCGGCAGCAGAGGTGATCGGTCTGCCGGAGCACTCCATCGGCGAACACCTGTATATGGCGAAGATTTATCTGGAAACGGCCGATCTGTTTGCCTGGACTCTGGTGATCATTCTGGTGAGTGCCGTGTTTGAGCAGATGGTGCTGTTTATGATTTCCAGGCTTTGCCCGCAGAGAGGAGAGGTTACACATGAAACTGCAGATTTGTGACCTGTGTAAACAATTTGATGGTGTTCCGGTGCTGGATCATGTTTCTATGGAGCTGGAGAGCGGGCATATTTACTGTCTCACGGCACCATCCGGGAAAGGGAAGACCACACTGTTTCGCATTCTGATGGGGCTGGAAACGGCAGACAGCGGCCGGCTTTTCATGGAGAGGGTACCGATCGGAGCGGTTTTTCAGGAGGACCGCCTGTGTGAATCATTTTCCGCAGTGGATAACGTCCTCATGACATCCCCTTCATCTGTGAGCCGTGCAGAAGTGAGGAGAGAGCTTATGGAGCTTTTGCCGGAGGAGGTGCTGGACCGGCCTACAGCTACCTTGAGCGGAGGCCAGAAACGACGCGTGGCTATCTGCCGTGCCCTTTGCGCCTCGTCCGGGCTTCTGATCCTGGATGAGCCGTTTACCGGTCTGGATGCAGGAACCAAGGCAGATGTAATCCGTTATTTACAAAAAAAGAGTGCCGGGAAGCTTACGCTTCTCAGCACACATCAGGAAGAAGATATTTTAGCTCTGGATGGGACTCGGATCACGATATAATTGGGTGCTTAGTATGCGATGATTTCGTAGCCGTCCTCCGTAACCAGAACCTGGATTTCCCACTGGGCAGATGGTTTGCCATCTTCCGTGTATACAGTCCAGTCATCATCTGCGTCAACGAAGACATCCGGCTTGCCCATGTTGACCATCGGCTCGATGGTAAACATCATGCCAGGGACCATAAGCATTTCCGTTCCGCGTTCGGATACATAGCTGACCCACGGCTCCTCATGGAACTGGAGGCCTACACCGTGTCCACCAATCTCGCGCACTACGCTGTAGCCATTTTCGCGAACAAAATCGTGGATCGCCGCGCCCATGTCACCCAGGAAGTTCCATGGCTTAACTTCTTTCAGGCCAACCTCAATACTCTGTCTGGTAATCTCCACCAGTCGCTTTTTCTCCGGAGAAACATCACCAATGCAGAACATGCGGGAAGAATCGGAGTAATAGCCATCTAAGATGGTAGAGCAGTCTACGTTGATGATATCGCCGTCCTGCAGTACGCGCTCCGGATCCGGGATGCCATGACAAACAACCTCATTGATGGAAGTGCAGACACTTTTTGGAAAACCCTCAAAGTTTAACGGAGCCGGGATGGCACCGCGTTTTGTGGTTTCATCGTAAACCCACTGGTCAATCTCCTCGGTGGTAACACCGGCTTTGATATGCTCAGCTACATAATCCAGGACTGCGATGTTGACCCGGGCACTGGCCTTGATTTTCTCAATCTGCTCCGGCGTTTTGATCATGTTGTGCTCCGGCACGATGCAGCCCTTGTTTTCGTACATTTTCAGTTTTTCATCAAAATCATAGTGGCATTTTTTGTATTTGAGCCCGCTGCCGCACCAGCAGGGACTGTTTCTGTCGATCATATGCATGGGAAATTCCTCTTTTCTTATGAAATTCATTATCTGCTATCAAGCGTAGCATGGAAAAAAAGTTTGTCAAGAGAAAATCCGGTTTTTGAGAAATTGCAATGATAGGACGGAACGAATAAAGGTCCGGAAGAGAACGAGACCGCCTTCCTCTATTTTCACATATCGTTGTTTGCTTGCTCTCGCTAACACGCGTTCGCCTGTGTCGGATTAACATCCGCCACATTCGGACGTGTGTGCTCAAGATGCAAACACCTGATATGCTGAAAATCCCGGAAAGCGGTCTCATTCACTTCCTACTTTATTGGCCCTGCTACAAAAAATAGAAGCTACAGCCTATATTAACTCTGCCATAAAAAGAAAACGCAGCTCGAACACTACGATTAGATAAAAGCCGGATTTACAAGCTTTCGTCAGCAACGTTCTGGCTGCGTTTATTATTATCGTAGAATAACCAATACAGTAGAAGGTTCGGTCAGACTATACAGAATAAGCAGATGCGTTGGAATTTTCTTCATGAGCGAGCATAGCGCCAGACCGGAGAGCATTGTCTGAGCGTGCAAAGCACGCGAGTTTTGCTCGCAGGTCTGGCAATAGGCGGCGGAGCGAATGAAGTACAAAATTTCACAGCATCTGCTTATTCTGTATAGTCTGACCGAACCTTCGGACCCTATTGGTTATTCTTTAATTTTTATTTCAGCTTTTCTCCGGTCAGCATTTCATAGCTCTGAAGATATTTGTCGATGGTTTTCTGTACGACTTCCTCCGGCAGGGTCCAGTCGTTGCCCGGGTGGGAGGTGAGCCAGTCACGTGCAAACTGCTTGTCGAAGGACGGCTGGCTGTGGCCAACTTCGTAGCCTTCTACCGGCCAGAAACGGGAGCTGTCCGGGGTGAGCATTTCATCGCCAATAACGATGTTGCCGTTCTCATCCAGACCAAACTCAAATTTGGTATCAGCAATGATGATTCCGTGAGCGTACGCATAATCCGCACATTTTTTGTAAAGAGCGATGGTGCAGTCACGAAGCTTTGCGGCATACTCTGCGCCCTTGCCCGGGAAGTATTTCTCCAGGTGATCAATGCTCTGCTCGTAGGTGATGTTTTCGTCGTGGTCACCAATTTCCGCCTTGGTGGAAGGAGTGTAGATCGGCTCAGGCAGTTTCTGAGATTCCTGTAAGCCCTCCGGCAGCTTGACACCGTTTGCGGTGCCGTTTTCTTTATAGCTTGCCCAGCCACTTCCGGTGATGTAACCGCGGACGATGCACTCCAATGGGAGCATAGTCAGTTTCCGGCACATCATGGTCTTGCCCTCGAATTCCGGAGAATGGAAATATTCCGGCATCTCGTTTACATCGGTGGTGATCATGTGGTTTGGCAGGATGTCTTTGGTGAGATCGAACCAGAACTTGGACATCTGGGTCAGGACCTTGCCCTTGTTGGTTACGGTGTTGTGGAGGATCACATCAAAGCAGCTGATGCGGTCGGTGGCTACCATGATCAGGCTGTCACCATTGTCATAGATTTCGCGTACCTTTCCTTCTTTAACAGGTTTCATCTCTTCATACCTCGCTGTGCATAAAATTTTAATTGTGTAGTTACGGTTGTGGGGACTGTCTGTGCATACAGACAGCTTCTGGTAATAGAATATACGCAAAACAAATAAATAGCAAGTCTTTTATTAAAAAAACTTATAAAATTTTTGAGAGGATGCCGGGACTGCTTTACAATTCAGGCTCTGTAGCCTATAATGGGGCATAAGTATGATTTGTAACTGTGAGGGTACTGAACAGTTACTATGATTTAATGGAAAATGGAGAATATGATGATAGGTAAAATATGGAAGAAACTCGTAAACCGGGAGACCATTTCCTACCTGATCTTTGGCGTGCTGACTACGCTGGTAGACTGGATCAGCTACTGGTATATGCGACGCGCCGGGATTGACTATCGGCTTGCAACGGCGGGTTCCTGGGCGGCAGCAGTGCTGTTCGCTTTTGTGACCAATAAGCTGTTTGTGTTTGGCAGCTTTGATCTGCACCCGAAGAAGGTGTGGTCGGAGTTTGTGCCTTTTGTGGCCTGCCGGGCCGCAACCGGGGTATTCACCATGGTGGCCATGATTGCCATGGTGGACGGACTGGGGATTAAACAGGATTTTATCTGCAAGATTGTGGTATCAGCCATCTCTCTGGTGCTGAACTACATCTTCAGCAAGTGGTTTATTTTTAAGAAAAAGGAGTAACTGTGAGGGTACTGAACCGTTACAAAAAAAGAATCGTAAGTAAGGAGCTGCATCATGCAAAGCAGGAAAGTCGCCTGTATTACGAGAGAACTAGAGGATCTGCTTATGATTGAAGAAGAAAGAGGCACACTTCAGAAAAAAAGTGGAAGTGTGGCGGATTTGCTGGCGGAAATGGAAACCGCGGTAGCGAAGGTGGAAGCACAGCGGGAACAGGCAGCCGGACAGCTGGCAGAAACGCAGCTGGAAGTACCGGCAGAGTGCACAGCACAGGAGCCTGTGCAGAGAACAGCCAAAGCACCGGAGCAGAAGCGGCCGGAACCGGAACCGGAATCACGGAAAGCGGCCGGAAAGCCGGAACCGAAACCGGAGCCGCCGGAAACAGCCAGAACACCGGAGCAAGAGGCACCGAGAACACCGGAGCCGGAGTCATTGAAACCGCATGGCAGTCTAAAAGAGAAACCGCATCGCGCGACCCGTCAGGAGAAGCGCGCGAAGAAGCGCCTGCGCAGGCAGGAACGGGAAGACGAGGGGCTGCTGCACTCAGCAGATGCCCTGATCGCGGCCTTTGCCATCCCGGTGGTCATCATGCTGATCATTTTTGTGCAGCGCGGAATTTTCCCGTTTGGGGAGGAAACCTTCCTGCGCACGGATATGTATCACCAGTACGCGCCGTTCTTTTCCGAGTTCCAGTATAAGCTGACCCACGGCGGAAGCCTGCTATACAGCTGGGATGTGGGCATGGGCGTAAACTTCTCGGCCCTGTATGCGTATTATCTGGCGAGCCCGGTCAACTGGCTTTTATTCCTGTGCCCGAAGGGCCTGGTCATTGAATTTATGACCTACCAGATCGTATTAAAGATTGGCCTTTGCGGCCTGTCGATGGCATATTATTTAAGAAAACACTGCCGGACCAATGATTTTGGCATTGCCTTTTTTGGTATCTTCTACGCATTGTCCGGATATATGGCAGCTTACAGCTGGAATATTATGTGGCTGGACTGCATCATCCTGTTCCCGCTCATCGTCCTGGGGCTGGAGCGGCTGGTGAAAGACGGAAAAGGAATGCTCTACTGCCTGGTGCTGGGGCTGTCCATTCTTTCCAATTATTATATTTCCATCATGACCTGCATTTTTATGGTGCTGTATTTCATAGCCCTGCTGGTGCTGGATGAGGAGATGCACTGGGAGAAATTTGTGGGCCGCGGGTTCCAGTTTGCGGTGTACTCCCTGCTGTCAGGCGGCCTGTCGGCGGTGGTGCTGCTTCCGGAGATTTTTGCCCTGCAGATGACAGCTTCGGGCGATATGAGCTTCCCGAAGACCTTTTCCCAATATTTTCCGATCTTTGACATGATCGCCCGCCATATTGGCAATGTGGAAACGGAAATCGGGCTGGATCACTGGCCTAATGTGTACTGTGGCGTGGCAGTACTGATGTTCTTCATCCTGTATCTGCTCTGCAAACGAATCTCCGCGAAGGAAAAAGCGGTTTACTGCGTGATGCTGTTATTCTTTTTTGCAAGCTTTTCCTTCAATATATTAAACTTTATCTGGCATGGCTTCCATTATCCCAACAGCCTGCCCTGCAGACAGTCGTATATTTACATTTTCCTGGTGCTGTTTGTCTGCTACCGGGCCTATATGTATCTGCGGGACACACCATGGAAGTATGTGACGGCGGCGTTTGCCGGAGCGGTAGTCTTTGTGCTGCTGGCGCAGAAGCTGGTAACGGAAGACCATTTCCACTTCATCGTGTATTATGTTGCGATCCTGTTCCTGGCGCTGTACCTGGGCGCCATTGCCCTGTACCAGAAGGGGGAACGCTATTACTTCCCGGCACTGTTTTACGCGCTGGCGGTTGTTTCCATTGAGGCAGCGGTGAATACAGCGGTGACCAGTGTGACCACCACCAGCCGCACGGCCTACACCGACGACAACGCGGCCGTGGAGGAGCTGGTAGATACGCTCCAGCCAAACGATACCTTTTTCCGCGTGGAGAAGGTAACCAGAAAGACGAAAAATGATGGAGCCTGGATGCATTTTCCATCGGTTTCCCTGTTTTCCTCCACAGCAAATGCGGATCTGTCGGAACTCTTTAAAAAGCTGGGTTGTGAGAGCTCCACGAACGCTTACAGCATTACGGGCAGTACGCCGCTCATAGACGCGCTGTTTTCCGTGAAATACGGCCTCTACTCCGAAAAGCCGGAGGATACGTCCATGCGGACGGCGATTGGCGAGCAGGACGGCATCTGGCTGTATCAGAATAACGATACGCTGCCGGTGGGCTTTTATGTGGCACCGGATTTTGAGTCCCGCTGGGATCTGGAGACCGGCAATCCGGCGGATGTGCAGAACAGCCTGGCCGATGCCGTTGGGGCAGAACAGGTGCTGAATCTGGTTCTGGACACCACCACGGAGGGCAGTGACCTGACCTTCACCCCGGAAACAGGCGGTGAATATTACGCTTATGTGGGAAACAAAAAGATTGAGAAGGTAACAGCTACCACCTGGAAGGGCACAAAAACTTTTACCAATGTGGACCGCGGCTATCTGCTGGAGCTTGGCTACTGTGCGGCGGGAGAAGCCGTAACACTGACTGCTGAGGACAGCAAGGAAGAAATGTGGGCCGATGTTTACCGTTTCTCAGAAAACGGCCTTGGCTCTGTAACAGCAAAGCTTTCCGCACATCCATGGAATTTAACGAGCTGGACGGATACCTCCTTAAAGGGAAGCATTTCCTGTGATCAGGAGGGCTGGCTCTTTACCACCATCCCGTTTGACGCGGGCTGGAAGATTACGGTAGACGGAAGAGAGCAGGAGCCGGAAAAAGTTCTGGATTCCTTTGTGGGAATCTGGCTGAGCGCCGGAAACCACACGGTGAGCATGGAATACACGCCAAAGGGCCTGATTCCGGGAACTCTGATTTCAGCAGCCAGTGCCGTACTTCTGGCGCTGATCGCGGCAGGCGGGCATCTGCTTCGCCGGTACCGGGAAGACCTGAAATATGAGCAGGACGAGGAAGCATACGATCCCTATGTGGATGAGGACGGGGCGCCGGAACAAACAGCACCATCCGGTTCTGGAAAAGCATATTCCGAACACCTGGAAACAGAACAAACGGAACCGGATCATCCGGATGAAAGGGAATAAGCAGTTACGAAATAGGATAATACAAGAAGAGGAGACAAACATTATGAAATTATGGGGCGGACGCTTCACAAAAGAAGAAAATCAGCTGGTACACAATTTTAACGAATCCCTGTCCTTCGACCAGAAGTTTTATCATCAGGACATTCAGGGCAGCATCGCCCATGTGACCATGCTGGCAAAACAGGGCATTGTTTCTGAGGAGGACCGCAAGGCCATCATTGACGGATTAAACAGTATTCTGGCAGATATCGAGTCCGGTAAGCTGGTATTTACCAAAGAACACGAGGATATCCATTCCTTCGTGGAGGCAAACCTGATCGAGCGCATCGGCGATGCCGGCAAGCGTCTTCATACCGGCCGCAGCAGAAATGACCAGGTGGCTCTGGATATGAAGCTTTACTGCCGTGACGAGATCGACGAGATTGATGTTCTGGTAAAGAATCTGTTAGAAGAGCTGTTAAAGATCATGGAGGAAAACCTCGACACCTACATGCCGGGCTTCACCCATCTGCAGAAAGCGCAGCCGGTTACTCTGGCTCACCATATGGGCGCTTACTTTGAGATGTTTACCCGCGACAGAAGCCGCCTGCACGACATCCGCAAACGCATGAACTACTGCCCGCTGGGCTCCGGTGCGCTGGCTGGCACCACTTATCCGCTGGACCGTGCTTACACCGCCCAGCTGCTTGGCTTTGACGGCCCGACCTTAAACAGCATGGATTCCGTATCCGACCGTGATTATGTGATCGAGCTGTTATCCGCGCTCTCCACCATTGCCATGCACTTAAGCCGTTTCTCTGAGGAAATCATCATCTGGAACAGCAACGAGTACCGCTTCGTGGAGATTGATGACGCTTACAGCACCGGCAGCAGCATCATGCCGCAGAAGAAGAACCCGGATATTGCCGAGCTGGTACGCGGCAAGACCGGTCGTGTATATGGCGCGCTGATGTCCATCCTTACTACCATGAAGGGCATCCCGTTAGCATACGACAAGGACATGCAGGAAGATAAGGAGCTGACCTTTGACGCCATTGACACCGTAAAGGGCTGCCTGGCTCTGTTCACCGGCATGATCTCCACCATGACCTTTAATAAGGAAGTAATGGAGGCAAGTGCAAAGAACGGATTCACCAACGCGACTGACGCAGCTGACTATCTGGTAAATCACGGCGTACCGTTCCGTGATGCCCACGGCATTGTAGGCCAGCTGGTACTGTTCTGCATCGATAAGGGCATTGCGCTGGATGACATGACCCTGGATGAGTTCAAGGCCATCAGCCCGGTGTTCGAGGAAGATGTCTACGAGGCCATCAGCATGAAGACCTGCGTGGAGAAGAGAACCACCATCGGCGCTCCGGGACAGGAAGCAATGAAGAAAGTCATTGCGATCTACAAAGAGCAGTTAGAGAAATAACATTATATTTATGACTAAGGGCCTGAGAAGCCGACATTGGCGGCTTCCAGGCCCTGTTCTGTTTCATAATTCAATTTTTATTTATCCAAGCACCAGGAATACTTCCTGGGTCTGCTTTCCGTGCTGGCGGGTCTGGGCGTGGGTGTCGAAGAAGATGTCCACATGGTTGCCTTTTACGCCGCCGCCGCGATCCTCCGCGGTGTAGATGATACCGTTGATCATGACTTTGCTGCCGTAGGGGATGATGCGCGGGTCTACGGCAATGGTATGGCTGGATTTTGCAATGGAGCCGGTGCTGGTGCGGCGGCCCCAGCCTTCCGAACACTGTTTGCACGGGCAGTAGCCGGTGGTGCGGAAGAAGCCGAGGGATTTTAAGCCGGTGTGTTCATGGCTTTCCTCAGTGGAATTGTTTTCTGCGGTGGTCTGGGCTGTCTCTCCTTTTACATAGGTTTTCGGATTGGAAAGGGCTTTGCCGTCTACGGTGCCCTCTACCACATAGGCGCCGTCTGCCAGCGCGTCCCAGTTCATGTTAATGCGGAAGCCATGGCGGCCATTTCCGATGCCGTTTTCTTCCAGGTCAGAGCGGTAGGTGACAGCGGGCTGGTGAAAGCTTTTTACCTGCTCACCGGTTTCTTTATTGGTAATGGTAACAGTAACCGGAACTCCGGTGTTTGGCAGGGAAGAATCCCAGCCCCAGCCGACAATGGTATTGCCTTCAAAGTCATCGAAAGAGCCATCCAGGTCTGCTGCCAGGGCCGTGAAAGCACCTCCGATGAGAAACATTGCTGTAATCAGTAAAGTTGCGAGAGTCGTTCTTTTTTTCAACATAAAATCATTCCTTTCTTTTCCAAATTTGTTACAGAAACTGCCCTACGGAAAAATGAAATATTTGATTCACACAAAATAAATATATGTAACAAATTTGTAATATATGAACGATAAGACCTTATTTTACATGATTTTTCTGATTTGTCAAGGAAAAAACGAAAAGCGGGGCCGGGCATACAGTTTCCAGGCAGAGAAAAACGAGACCGGAACAGAACGAAAAAATGCAAAGAATCACAGAAAAAACACAGATTTTTCGGGTAAACCTCTTGACAAACGAGGTGGGGTAAAGTATATTAATCACAGAATGTTAGCACTCCTTAATGATGAGTGCTAACAATAACAAAAGGAGGCGGCAGAATGGAGCTGGATGATCGTAAAGTTACTATATTAAAAGCCATCATCAAGACTTATCTGGAAACAGGTGAGCCGGTGGGTTCCAGAACCATTTCCAAATATACCGACCTGAAGCTGAGTTCCGCAACCATCCGGAATGAGATGTCGGACCTGGAGGAGATGGGTTACATTCAGCAGCCGCATACATCGGCAGGGCGAATCCCTTCCGACAAGGGCTACCGCTTCTATGTAGACCAGATCATGCAGGAGAAGGAGCAGGAGGTCACCGAGGTCAAGAGTCTGATGATCAAACGGGTTGACCGGGTGGAGCTGGTTTTAAAGAAACTGGCACAGCTTCTTGCCAACAACACCAACTACGCCGCCATGATCAGTGGCCCCCAGTACCATCAGAACAAGCTGAAATTCATCCAGCTGTCCCAGATGGAGGAGAACAAACTCCTGGTGGTCATCGTGGTGGAGGGAAACCTCATCAAGAATGCCATGGTGAACGTACCGGAGCCGGTAAGCCAGGAAGATATCCTGAACTTAAACATTTTGCTTAACAGCGCGCTCAACGGCCTCACCATTGAGCAGATCAATCTGGATGTCATCACAAAGCTGAAACAGCAGGCCGGTGTTCACAGCCAGATCGTGGACCTGGTACTCAACGAGGTGGCCGGAGCCATCCGGGCCGACGAGGAAGATCTTCAGATCTACACCAGCGGCGCCACCAACATCTTCAAGTATCCGGAGCTGAGCGAGGGCGAGAAAGCAAGCCAGCTGATCAGCACCCTGGAACAGAAGGATAAGCTCCAGGAGCTCATTGCAGATGTAAACGAGTCGGAAGACAACAATGGAATCCAGGTTTACATCGGAGACGAGACACCGCTCCAGACCATGAAGGACTGCAGCGTGGTCACCGCCAATTATGAGCTGGGCGAGGGCATCCGCGGTACTATCGGTATCATCGGGCCAAAGCGGATGGATTACGAAAGGGTACTCAGCACGCTGAAGCATTTAATGAAGCAGCTGGATGCCACTTATAAAAACGAAGAGAGTTAGCGCTGGATCCACAGCGATAAAGAAAGGCGATAAACCATGAGTCAGAAGGAAAAAGAAATGAACCAGGGCGCTGCGAAAGCTGAGAGCGAGAATCTCGAGGCTGAGCAGGTTCAGGCAGAAAACGGTGAAACCTCCGCAGGAACCGAAAAGCAGGAGGCAGAAACCAAAGAAACTGAGAAGGAAACCAAAGAGAGCGAAGCCAAAGACGCAAAGAAGGATCCGAAGGATGCTCAGATCGAGGAACTGCAGGACCGCTTAAAACGTCAGATGGCTGAGTTCGATAACTTCCGCAAACGTACGGAAAAAGAAAAGGCAGCCATGTATGAGATCGGAGCAAAGGACATCATCGAGAAGATCCTTCCGGTGTTAGACAACTTCGAGAGAGGTCTGGCAGCCGTGCCGGAGGATGAGAAGGGTTCTTCCTTCGCCGAAGGCATTGAAAAGATTTACAAGCAGTTCGTGAAGACTCTGGAGGATGCCGGAGTGGAAACGATCGAGGCAGTAGGTCAGCAGTTCGATCCGAACCTGCACAACGCAGTAATGCATGTGGAGGATGAGAAGTATGGCGAGAATGAAATTGCCATGGAACTGCAGAAGGGTTACAAGTACCGCGGCAGCGTGGTACGCCACAGCATGGTTCAGGTAGCAAACTAAACCGGCTGTATACTTAGCGTATTATCAAAAATTTGTTTGAATAGAGTAGGAGGAAAACATCATGAGTAAGATTATTGGTATTGACTTAGGAACCACAAACAGCTGTGTAGCAGTTATGGAGGGTGGTAAACCGGTAGTTATCCCGAACCAGGAAGGTTCCAGAACCACACCGTCTGTTGTAGCATTCACCAAGACCGGCGAGCGTCTGGTAGGTGAGCCGGCAAAACGTCAGGCAGTTACCAACGCAGACAGAACCATTGCTTCCATTAAGAGACATATGGGTACCGACTATAAAGTAACCATCGACGGCAAGAGCTATACTCCTCAGGAGATCTCCGCTATGATCCTGCAGAAGTTAAAAGCAGACGCAGAGGCTTATCTGGGCGAGACTGTAAGCGAGGCAGTTATCACCGTTCCGGCATACTTCAACGACGCACAGCGTCAGGCAACCAAGGATGCAGGTAAGATTGCAGGCCTGGATGTAAAACGTATCATCAACGAGCCGACCGCAGCAGCACTGGCATATGGCCTGGACAACGAGAACGAGCAGAAGATCATGGTATACGACTTAGGCGGCGGTACCTTCGATGTATCCCTCATCGAGATCGGTGATGGCGTTATCGAGGTTCTTTCCACCAACGGCGATACCCACTTAGGCGGCGATGATTTCGATAACCGTATTACCCAGTGGTTGGTTGACGAGTTCAAGAAGGCTGAGGGCGTAGACCTGTCCGGCGACAAGATGGCAATGCAGAGACTGAAAGAGGCTGCTGAGAAAGCAAAGAAAGAGCTTTCTACCGCAACCACCACCAACATTAACCTGCCGTTCATCACCGCAACCGCTGAGGGCCCGAAGCATCTGGATATGAACCTGACCAGAGCAAAATTCGACGAGCTGACCCACGACCTCATCGAGAAAACCGCAATCCCGGTACAGAACGCATTAAAAGATGGCGGCGTAACCACCGCTGAGCTTGGCAAGGTTCTGTTAGTCGGTGGTTCCACCCGTATGCTGGCAGCTCAGGAGAAAGTAAAACAGCTGACTGGCAAGGAGCCGAATAAGTCCTTAAACCCGGATGAGTGCGTAGCCATCGGTGCAGCTATCCAGGGTGGTAAGCTTGCAGGCGACGCTGGCGCAGGTGATATCCTTCTTCTGGATGTAACCCCGCTGTCCCTGTCCATCGAGACCATGGGCGGTATTGCTACCAGACTGATCGAGAGAAACACCACCATCCCGACCAAGAAGAGCCAGATCTTCTCTACCGCAGCTGATAACCAGGAAGCAGTAGATATCCACGTTGTACAGGGTGAGCGTGAATTCGCCCGCGACAACAAGACTCTTGGCCAGTTCCGTCTGGACGGTATTCTTCCGGCAAGAAGAGGTGTTCCGCAGATTGAGGTTACCTTCGATATTGATGCAAACGGTATCGTAAATGTATCCGCTAAGGATCTTGGTACCGGCAAAGAGCAGCACATCACCATCACCTCTGGCTCCAACATGTCCGAGGCTGATATCGATAAGGCAGTCAAAGAGGCTGCTGAGTTCGAGGCTCAGGATAAGAAGAGAAAAGAAGCAATCGACGCAAGAAATGACGCAGATGCTATGGTATTCCAGACCGAGAAGGCATTAAGCGAGGTTGGTGATAAGATTGACGCAAACGATAAGGCTGCTGTTGAGGCTGACTTAAACGCACTGAAAGAAGCCATCAACCGTGCTCCGATCGACAACATGACCGATGCTCAGGTTGAGGACATCAAGGCTGGCAAGGAGAAACTGATGAACAGCGCTCAGGCATTGTTCAGCAAGGTTTACGAGGCAGCTCAGGGTGCCGCAAACGCACAGGGCGCAGCCGGTGCACAGGGTGCAGGCGCAGCAGGCGGCAACGCAGGCGCAAACAACAACGACGATGTCATCGATGGTGACTTCAAGGAAGTATAATAGACAGTAACGTAGAAGGAAAGCATCATGGCAGAGAGTAAGAGAGATTATTACGAAGTCCTTGGCGTTCCGAAGAACGCCGATGAGGCTGCTTTAAAAAAAGCATATCGTGTTCTTGCCAAGAAGTATCACCCGGACAGCAATCCGGGTGATGCTGAGGCAGAGCGCAAATTTAAAGAGGCATCCGAGGCGTACAGCGTCCTTAGTGACCCGGAGAAGAGAAGAAAGTATGACCAGTTCGGCCATGCTGCATTCGAGGGCGGCGCAGGCGGCGGTGCCGGCGGATTCGGCGGCTTCGATTTCAACGGAGCTGACATGGGAGACATCTTCGGCGATATCTTCGGAGACATCTTCGGCGGCGGAAGAAGCCGCAGCAGCCAGTACAATGGCCCCATGCGCGGTGCCAATGTAAGAGCTGCGGTCCGCATTACCTTTGAGGAAGCCGTATTCGGCTGCGAGAAGGAAATCGAGATCAATTACAAAGAAGAGTGCGCAACCTGTCACGGCACTGGAGCAAAGCCTGGCACAGCACCGGAGACCTGTAAGAAGTGCGGCGGCAAGGGCAAGATCATCTACACCCAGCAGTCCTTCTTCGGTCAGGTACAGAATGTCCAGACCTGTCCGGATTGCGGCGGCAAGGGCAAGGTCATTAAAGAGAAATGCTCTGACTGCTATGGAAGCGGTTACATCACCAAGAAGAAGAAATTCAAGGTCACCATTCCGGCCGGCATCGACAATGGCCAGAGTGTACGCTGTGCAGGCGGCGGTGAGCCTGGTGTGAATGGCGGCGAGAGAGGAGACCTCTTAGTCGAGGCTGTGGTATCCCAGCATCCGGTATTCAAGCGTCAGGATGTGAACATCTTCTCCACCGTGCCGATCTCCTTCGCTACGGCAGCCCTGGGCGGTCCGATCCGCATCAAGACCGTAGACGGCGAGGTAGAGTACGAGGTCAAGGCAGGAACCCAGACCGACACCCGCGTCCGCTTAAAGGGCAAGGGAGTACCGTCCTTACGCAACCGCAACTTACGCGGTGACCATTATGTGACTCTGGTGGTACAGGTACCGGAGCGCTTAACCGAGGCGCAGAGAGAAGCGCTTAAGAACTTCGATGCTGTGATGCACGGAGAAGTTCCGGCTGAGACAAAGCATAAGAAGAAAGGCATTTTTGGAAACAAGTAAAGGTCTTTCAGAAACATAAAAAGAAAGGGTCTGTCGCACTATCAAATATTTTTTGCTGGGCGGCAGCCCTGCTTTATGCCCAAATGGGGGCGAAATCGG